>SLRB01000106.1 GCA_007131165.1 Bacteroidales bacterium
GGCCATTGCAATGCTGATGCTGCTGCCTGTTCTTCAGTCGGGAGCCCAGCAGAATATACTGCTGGAAACCGAAGCACGAAGGCTGCTTGAACACTTTATTAACCGCGAAACCGAAGATGTGAGGGGAATGCTGGCAAAGGAGCTTAATTCAATGATACCTGAGGGGCAACTTGAAGAGATAGCCGATGGCCTGGAGGCCCAGCTTGGCAGTTTCGAATATGTCGACAGGGTTGTATTTGATACACACGAAAACCACGAAATCGTGGTGCTGGTGTGCCGGTTCGAAAGAATGGAAATGGGTTTCAGGGTGGTTTTCAACCGCGAAAACAAGGTGGCAGGTTTCCATTTTGTGCCTGCCCCGGCCGCCAGCTTCTCTCCGCCCCCGGATTATGCCGATTCAACGCTTTTTACCGAACATGAAACTGAGATCGACTGCGGCGACATCGTTCTGCCCGGTATAGTGACAATGCCTCACGGCGGACAGGATGTACCTGTTATTGTGCTTGTCCATGGCTCAGGGCCGCATGATGCCGACGAGACCATCGGGCCAAATAAACCTTTCAGGGATCTGGGATGGGGACTGGCATCCAGGGGTATTGCCGTGCTCAGGTATGAGAAGCGAACCCTGAAACATGGCGGAACGTTTGACAGAGACAACTTCACCATATGGGATGAAACAGGGAATGATGCTCTTGCGGCCGTTGAGGCCGCAAGGGAAATCGCCGGGGCCGACCCGGGCAGGATATACCTCCTGGGACACAGCCTGGGTGGGATGCTGGCCCCGGCTATTGCCTCAAGAAATCCGGATATTGCAGGAATAATCATTATGGCGGGAAACTCAAGGCCGCTGCAATATCTTGTGCCTGAACAGTACGAGTACCTGATGAGCCTCCGGGGAGAGCTGACGGCCGAACAACAGGATGCACTGGAGGAGATAAGAAAGCAGGCCCTGGTAATTAGCGAAAACCGGCTGGAGGGTCTTACCTACCGCGAAACACTGCTTAACCTGCCGCCGGCTTACTGGGAAGACCTGAACAGCTATGACCAGTGTTCAGTAGCTGCCGGACTTCCGCAAAGGATACTGGTTCTGCAGGGTGAAAGAGACTACCAGGTGACGATGGAAGATTTCGCCGGCTGGCAGAAAGCGCTGGAGGGGCATCCCGGCGCAAAGCTCATATCCTATCCCGCGCTCAACCACCTGATGATGAAAGGAGAAGGCGCCCCAAACCCGGCTGAATATTTCGAGAAGAACAATGTTTACCAGGGAGTGATAGAGGATATTGCTTCATGGATTGGCGGCGACTGAACATTAAGCCAAAGTCCGCCTGGCGCCGGTTGAACTTACTCTCCCGGTACGCCTGTTTTTCCCTTCTTTGGTCATAATTTTAACAAATAAAGCAGTCATTCCATAAACAATTTTTAATTATACGTGTTAATTTATTTAGAGGATAATTCTTAAATTGTTAATCTTATGGATATAAAAGAAGAATTTGAAACAAGGGTAAAAAGGCTTGAAGGCTTTATTGAGGACAAAGGATTAGGCTCTAAACAACTAAAGAAAGCCAGGAAAGTGCAGAGAAGCATTAATACAGTTGTTTTCCTGGGCAGCGTTATAACTGTTGCCGGTATTATGATCTGGGCGTTAAACAGGGATTAGAAACCGGTTTAACCATAATCATGCAACCCCCATCCGGCCCCTGGCTCCCATAGACTGCCGCTTTTGGAACCAGTATCAAGGGTTAGTGGGCCTCCAGCCAGTTGCTGCCGGTACCGGTGTCAACGGTAAGAGGTACCGACAGGGTGACGACCGACTGCATAGCATCAACCACCAGTCCCCGCACCTCCTCAAGCTCTGGTTTGTACACGTCGAACACCAGTTCGTCGTGTACCTGCAGGATCATCTTTGTCTTAAGTTCCCGCTTCTCCATCGCCTCATGTATCCTCACCATTGCAAGCTTTATAATATCAGCAGCAGATCCCTGTATGGGCGCGTTAATGGCATTTCTCTCGGCATTACCCCGTACAAGTGAGTTGCGTGAATTGATGTCGGGAAGTTCCCGCCGCCTTCCTCTCAGAGTAACCACGAAGCCTTTATCTCTTGCTTCCCTTATACATCTATCCATGTATTCCTTAACTGCGGGATATGAGCCAAAATAACCATCTATAAGCTCTTTTGCCTCCCCTCTTGGTATATTGAGCCTCTGAGACAGCCCGAAGGCTGAAATGCCGTAAATTATGCCGAAATTGGCCGTTTTTGCCTTAGCCCGCATCTCCCTTGTAACCTCATCTTTTTTTACCGAAAATATTTTGGCCGCTGTTGCAGCATGTATATCGTCATTGTTTATAAATGCCCCGATCATCCCCTTGTCGCCGCTCATATGTGCCATCAGCCTCAACTCTATCTGCGAATAGTCTGCTGCCAGCAGCACATGGTCGCTATCGCGGGGAATAAAAGCCTTCCGTATCTCACGGCCCCTCTCCTCACGTATGGGGATATTCTGAAGGTTCGGATTGGTCGAGCTGAGCCGGCCGGTGGAGGTAACCGCCTGGTTGAATGACGTGTGAATCCGGCCGGTGCGCCGGTTTATGAGTTTCGGGAGTGCATCAACATATGTTGACAACAACTTTTTAAGCCCCCTGTGTTCAAGTATCCTGGGAATAACCGGGTGCCTGTCTTTGATCTTGTCAAGAACCTCCTCACTGGTGGAAAATTGTTTTGTCCTGGTGCGCCGGGCATTGTCTACTATCTTCATTTTTTTGAAAAGGACTTCACCCAACTGCTTTGGAGAAGCAAGATTGAATTCGGTACCGGCAAGCTCATATACTTCTCTTTCAATCTGCTTGAGTTCTTCCGATAATTTCAGCGAAATCGATGACAGCGACCTGGTATCCAGAGCGACTCCGGCCTGCTCCATAGATGCGAGAACAGTTGTAAGCGGCATTTCAAGATCCTCAGCCAGCCTGACCATACCCTCCTTTTTAAGCTCATTATCGAGTATTTCCTTCAACTGCCATGTGATATCGGCATCTTCTGCAGCATATTCCTTTATCTTTTCAGGCTCCACATCCCTCATGCTGCGCTGCCCGCGCCCCTTTTTCCCGATCAGCTCCTCGATTGAAACAGGTGCATACCCGAGATAGACACCGGCAAGGTAATTCATGTTGTGCCTTAATCCCGGCTTCAGCAGGTAATGCGCCAGCATGGTGTCGAAAAGCCTGCCCCTCACCTTTATATCGTAGCCACCAAGCACTATCATGTCAAATTTTATGTTCTGACCGATCTTAACTGTTTTTTCATCTTCAAAAAGATCTCTGAATTCTTCAAGAACAGCCTGTGCCTCATCTCTCGCTGCAGGTACCGGCACATACCATGCCTCTTGAGCCTTACAGCAAAATGAGATGCCAACAAGCTCACTGTCATGAGGATCCAACCCGTCGGTCTCAGTATCAAAACAGAATTCTTTACTCCCTGACAGCATCCTGATAAGTTTTTCCCTCTCTTCCCGGCCTTTGACGAGATAATAACGGTGATCGACAGTCTCAATGGTTTTGAGCAGTCCGCCTCCGCCAATAAGGCTGTCCCTTCCGCCAGCCGGGGCATCATCAAAAAGAGAGCCCTGGACAGGTTCGCCTGATGCCGGCTTTTGGCTCAGGCCGGATAATATCCTTTCACCCGTAGCCTGGAACTCAAGCTCTGAAAACAGGTTTTTAAGCTTCTCCGGATCAGGCTTCCTTGTTTCCAGCAATTTTTCGTCAAGCTCAACCGGAGCGTCAAGCATTATTGTGACCAGTTCACGTGACAATTTCAGCGATTTCGCAGATTTTTCAATGTTTTCTTTCTGTTTGCCGCTGAAATCGCCGGTCTTTTCGAGAACCTTGTCGATTGATTTATATTTTGAGATAATCTTCTTTGCGGTTTTTTCGCCTATACCGGGCACACCAGGTATATTATCAGATGTATCACCCATCATTGCAAGTATATCAATAACCTGCAAAGGATCATCTATATCATAATGTTGCATAACCTCACGCGGGCCCCATACTTCGGCATCATTCCCCGATCTTTTGGGTTTGTAAAGGAAGATGTTTTCCGTCACCAGCTGGCAGAAATCCTTGTCGGGCGTCATCATAAATGTAGTAAACCCTTTTCTCTCTGCCTTTTTTGCAAGAGTACCAATTACATCATCTGCCTCATATCTTTCGGCCTCGATAACCGGTATATTATATGCCTCAAGCAGTTTTCTGATCCATGGCACAGCCTTTTTTATATCTTCAGGTGTCTCCTCCCTGTTGGCTTTGTAGTTGGAATACATTTCATGCCTGAAGGTGGGTGACGGCGGATCAAAAACCACGGCAATATGGCTGGGGTCTTCATTTTTCAAAACCTCATCGAGTGTGTTCAGGAATCCGAAAATGGCTGATGTATTAAGCCCTTTGGAGTTAAACCGCGGATTCCTGATAAATGCATAATAAGAACGGTAGATGAGCGCGTAGGCGTCAAGCAAAAACAATTTTTTTTCAGTAGGCATATTGAAGTTTTTAAGTATTTCCTGATACTGCCCGTTTTGGTATAACGATACCGGGGCTCCCGGCAACAGGAAATGTTTCAGGGGTTATCGGAGGCGAACCATTCGGCAAATGATGTGGCCGTTTCCTGGAGGCGCAGAGAATAGAGCTCAACTCCGGATGGAAGTTTTTTCTTTATCCGCCGGGCAAAATCCACTATCATGTTTTCACAGGTGGGCTGATAATCGACCACCCTGAGTTTTTCAAACATGACACCCATTTTTGAATAGCTGGCAGGAGGTACATCACTGCTTATTATCACCGAATGGTCAAACTCGTTTACCACAGTTTCGGTTACCATCTTTTTTAAATCGCCGAAGTCAATAACCATCCCGTGTTTCGGGTCTGACTTGTCCTTCACCGGATGGCCCGTAACCGTAACAGAAAGCCTGTAGGAATGGCCGTGGAGGTTCCTGCAGGGCCCGTCATAGTTCCATAATGCATGGGCCATCTCAAAATCAAACTGCTTTGTTACCCTTACTCTGGCCATGATTAATATAATTTTTACGTAAAATTAGTAATTTCTTCCGGCATAAATCGCACATGGAGCAATTCTCAGCTGTTCCTGTGCCTGTTCATGTATTAAAATATAAGTTTTCAACTGCCTGTTACAGCGCCGGGCGCACATTCCTCCTGGGAACATCGCTTTCCACCGTGGTATCTGACCAGTCAATCTTCTTTTCAGTACAAACAGAGGCAAGTTTCTCTTTAAGTTTTTTTATGTCGCTGTAAAAAATTTCTCCGAGCTTCAGTTTGGAGTTGAACCCTGACTTTGAATGACAGATTACCGAAAGCGTTTTGATCTCGACTTTTTTCAGCTCATCCCATTTGATTATTTTCGAAGGATAAAACCTGGAAAGTTTGTATTCGATCCCCGTGCTGTCAATTATCACGAAACGACGGCCGATGCGATAGAAGAACCCGTATGTGTAAAGCAGGATATTTATGCCGGCGAGAAAAACAAGCACCCAGAAAAGGTACTCGCCAAAGCTTCGGCCATCCGAAATTCGCTGTGCAATAATAATTACCGACAGTATTATCAGAAATACTGCAAGCAGTAGATTGAGCACGCGTCCGCTCCTTGAGATCTTGTTGTATTCATCAAGTTGTATAACGAGGTCGTCCATAACAGAATTCTTTAATGGCAAGATACAGGCAGTAGGGTAAGTAAAGGTAAGAAATAATCAGATTGGCCTGGCAGGCTTTTCAATAATTTTTTAAATACGTGGCATCACAATTTATCCGGTTACCAGGTGAATAAACGATATGGTCAGCTAAGGTACGGGGTCATGCCCGTGACCTCCCCATGGATTACACCTTGCTATCCTTTTCAATGCAAGCCATCCTCCCCTTAGAGGTCCGTGCTTTCTAACAGCCTGGATTGCATATGCCGAACATGTAGGCGAATACCTGCAGGAAGCCATGGTTAAGGGAGAGATTACATACTGGTAAAACCTTACCAGCATTATGAGCAGGTATGTAAAAAATAACCTAATGAGCTTCATTGCCTGATCCCAGTTTTTTTAGAACCTCTTCCAGTCTCAGTTTGATATAGTTGTAATCATACATCCTCGAAGAAACATAGATGATCATCATATCAACGTTCCCCCTTTCAACCAGGCTGCTACTATAAAGGATATTCTTGTTTCGCCTGTAGGCTTCTCTTATCAGCCTTCTGATGCGGTTACGGCTGACGGCTTTTTTAAATCTTTTTCGGGGGACAGCTATTGCAACTTGCACGGGGTAACGGGATCTGCTCTCATCATACATCCATAGCAGCCTGAACGGGTAATGAAACAACTCGTTACCACCACTGAAAAGGCGCCCTATGGCCTTCCTGCTGCAAAGCCGTTCTGATTGTGTGAGTTTTTCTGTCAAAAGGCTCATCCATATAAGATAATAGCCTGAAAATCGCCTTTTTACCTATTTTGCACACCCGTTTCTGTTGAACTCCTTAATATAATTCTCAAGAGCCATTGTCATGGAAGGCGCCTCCTTCGTAGGAGCTTCTATATCAAGGCGAAGCCCGGCTTTCTTAACTGCTCGTGCTGTATGTGGTCCAAAGCAGGCGATTTTGGTATTGTTTTGTACAAAATCAGGGAAATTATGGAACAATGATTTGATACCTGAAGGGCTGTAAAAAACCAGCACATCATAATTGACATCCCGAAGGTCAGACAGATCGCTGCTTACCGTCCGGTAAAGTATGGCCTTTGTGTACTTTATCTTATTCTTTTCGAGTATCCTCGGTATTTCAGGTTTATGCTGGTCAGACAAAGGAACAAGGAACTTTTCATCTGAATGCTTGCTTACCTCCTGCTCAATCAGATCCTTAAAAACATTCTGCCCGTAAAATATTTTTCGCTTCCGGTAAACAATATATTTCTGCAAATAGAGTGCGATTGATTCAGAAATACAGAAATATTTCATACTGTCGGGAATGACTGCACGAAGTTCTTCGGCTATCCTGAAGTAATGATCTATTGCAGTACGGCTGGTAAAGATGACCGCTGTATGTTCCAGCAGATCTATACGGCATTTCCGGAATTCCTTTGCAGAAACCCCATCAACTTTAATAAATGGCCGGAACTCAATCTTCAGGTTGTTTCTTTCTGCCAGCTCCAGATAGGGAGACTTGTCATTCTGCGGCTTTGGCTGGGAAACCAATATCTTCTTAATTTTCGTCGCCATATGGGTTTGTGAGAAGTGAAACCAGTTAATACATTTCAGTTAAACAGGAAAATGCGTATCAGCTTGTAAAGAACAATCAAGGGTAAAAATTCAAATGCACAAAAATACAAAAACATATAGAAAAGAGAAAAACCTTTTTTTAAAGCAATTTCCAGTCCCCGTAAAAGTTGCAGTAAATAGAACACACCTGCCATGACCAAACCGGTGTATATAAGCGGTATATTGGCAGCTTCTCCTGCATAAAGAAGCCCGACAATCAGAGGCAGGAGAATTATTCCGTAAATCTTGTTGTAAAGAGATACATTATGAAGGTACCTGTCGAACATGGCAGACTTGTCAAATATAAATGCTATCACCCTCACTGCTGTTGACCTGACTGCAAAAATGAGTGTCAAAGAAACCGCAGCAGCAAGAAAAAGCAGGGTGTTATTGATGCCGGGCAATTGTAAATTAAAATGATCGGCAATAAAAAGAAAAAAGATCCCTCCGTTAATCGCAAAGATCGCATGTAAAACCATGAATGCATTCTGTGTAGAAGAGCTCTTGGCTGTATACAGCTTATCTGCCTCACGGTAACTGAAAGCTGAAACAAGGACAGGTGTTATAAATTGAACATAAATAAGTTTTATCCAGGTAAGCAGAAGAAACGAGAGTATTACCAGGGCAGGGATCCATGATGTACCATGCAGGGGTTGGTTGTTACCCTGGTCACTTACACCGTCTTCAAGATAAAGCATGTACGACGCCCCGGCACCGGAAGACAGGTCGCTCTTAACCTCACCGGCAAATACAGGCACAGTGACACTGTCTTCACAGGCCCCCCGTTGATTGCCAAACAGTCCGTTCCGGCCCGGCTCATAACCATTCATGCTTTCTGCATAGTTCGGGATATCATAAGTTGCTGCCGGGGATTCAGTCACTTCGGGCTGAGTGGCTGTATAAGCAGGGGCGGGTAACGATTGCGGTAACCCGTTAGTTGTATCCTGCATTGCATCAACCTGAACAGAAGCGGCAGTATCTGCTGCAGGTGGATCTGTTGTGCGGGGTTCATCAGGTACCGGTGTGCCGGTATCCGTATAGCCGGGAGCATCATCCTGCTCAACTGCGAGTGTATCAGCTTCTCTTCCGGGTATATGGGTTTGAAGTGTATCGGTTCCGGCAACCTGAACCGTATCTGTTTGAAACTGGTAGATACTATCAGGCCTTACACCTGAAAGAGTATCAGGAAGCATTACTTCAATGGTGTCAGCCCGGCTAACCTGAAGTGTGCCGGGCTGCATAACCTGTAGTGTATCACGGCGCGTGTCCTGCATAGTTCTGGTTCGCAAATCAGAAGAAATCACTGACCGGGCGGCTATATCTTCGGTATCCATCGCGAAATAGCATCAGGGTAATATCCGGCAAAATTATTAAAAAGGCGGGAAATAACAATGACTATAATTTTAAATCAAGTCCGATACCAATTAGTCTTTAGCAAAGTCATAGTTCTCTGCAACACTGCATGTTATACGCATACAAAAGACTTATTTATTTAAATTTCAATCCGGTACTGCATAAATGACCGCCTTTCAGAACCAGGTGATATCACTGGCGGCTTCAGATCGTAATTTATTCACGGCTGTTAATATGTTGTTTGACAACCTGCTTGCGCCTATTCTGAAAAGCTCTGGTTTAACCCATTCTTCGCCAAGTATCCGTTCAGTGATGAGAGCATAAATAACTGCATCGGCAGGCTCAACAATACCACCAGCAGGTTTTATCCCGACTTTTTTACCGGTCCGCCTGTAAAAATCTCGTACGGCCAGAGCCATTACATATACAGCGTGAAATGAGGCGGCCGGCGAAACCTTTCCTGTTGAAGTCTTTATGAAATCGGCACCGGCATGCATGGCAAGGAGACTGGCATTCCTGATATCAGTTTCATTTTCAAAGACTCCTGTTTCAAGTATTACTTTAAGGTGTGCAGGGCCGGCAGCCAGTTTCATCTCTTTGATCTCGCCGGCCACGCCAATGTAATCGCCGTCCAGAAATCTCCCGACCGGCATCACAATATCAATCTCATCTGCTCCGGCTTCTACTGCCATGGCAGTTTCGTTTATCTTTATCTCTCTGAAGGTTTGTGATGAGGGGAATCCTCCGGCAACTGAAGCAACTTTTATGCCTCCGGCCTGAAGATTTCGCCTGACGGTTGAAACAAGTGACGGCCAGACACAGATAGCGGCTACCGGTGGCATATCCTTAAATTTGCCACTGAATTCATTTACCTTCCTGCACAGATTAACAATATCTGTATCATTATCCTGCGTATTCAGGCTGGTCAAATCGATCATGCTGAATATTTTCTTCAGGTATTCAACATTAACATACTGTTCTGATGTTTTTTGTATGTCTTGAATATTTTTTTCGATTTGACCCGGAACGGGCTCAATCATGTATTGTTCAAATATATTCTGCATATACTATACTGGTTATAGGCTTTTTATATATATTAGTTTATTATTTTAATTTAAATGTAA
>SLRB01000165.1 GCA_007131165.1 Bacteroidales bacterium
ATATACATGAAATGTAAAAATAGAAATTTTCTTAAAATTCCGGAAGAGCAGGCAGATAATAAAAAAGCACTGTCTGCGCCGCCATAATCAATCCAATAATCGTTTAACCCCGGCCATAGTAAAGAACAAAGCCGGAGCATTTAATATTGCTCCGGCTTGCCCAAAAATGAAAAAAACCAACCTAACCTTCATTTCTTACCTGATGAAAAGCAGCTCCCGGTATTTGGGCAGCGGCCAAAGCTCATCATCAACAATCATTTCAAGATGATCAATCTGGTAGCGTATCTCATCAAGATAGGGCTTTACCCTGTCTGCATACATCCTCGCTTTTTTGTCAATCTCGGGTATAACATTTGCCTTTCTGCGCTCGTCTATCATATTGTTCACCTTAATATTGACCATAGCGGCACGGCTTGATATCTCCTTTATCGATGCCAGTTGCGTGGCGGCAAGTTTATCAAAGTCATTTTCAGCAAATAGTTCCTTAAGCCCCTTAACATTTTCAATAAGTACATTCTGATACTTGTAAACAGTAGGAAGTATATGGTTTATGGAAAGGTCTCCGAGCACCCTTGCCTCGATCTGCAGCTTCTTGTTATACTTTTCAATATCTATCTCAAGGCGTGCATGCAATTCACGGGCCGAAAAAACCTTCATTTCTTCATAAAGACTCTTTGCCTTATCAGAAACCATTGCCGACAATGCATCAAGAACATCGTCAATATTTGTGAGGCCTCTTTTTGCAGCTTCCTTTTTCCACTCGTCGGAATAGTTATTGCCGTCAAATCTTACCTTCTTTGAAGCAACAATAAAATTCTTGATTACCTGGAAGATTGCCTCATCCTTTTTAATACCTCCTTCAATCAATTTGTCAACCTCCTTCCTGAATTCAGTCAGCTCACTGGCTACAATGGTGTTGAGGGCAGTCATTGGCGACGCCACGTTGGTGGAAGATCCTACAGCCCTGAATTCAAAACGGTTGCCTGTGAATGCAAAAGGTGACGTACGGTTGCGGTCGGTATTGTCGGGCATTATTTCGGGTATCTTTCCGACATCAAGTTTAAGTTCGGTTTTCTCGTCAGGACTCATTTTCTTTCCGGAGACTCTCGTTTCGAGCTCATCCAGGATTTTGTTCATTTCCTCGCCAAGGAAAACCGACATTATTGCAGGAGGCGCTTCTGCAGCTCCAAGCCGGTGTTCATTTCCAAGAGATACTATGCTTGACCTGAGCAGATCCTGGTATTCATACACACCTTTTATTACAGAAACAAAAAAGGAGAGGAACAGCATGTTTGTCTTCGGGGTCTTGCCCGGAGCAAAAAGATTTACACCTGTATCTGTGATAAGCGACCAGTTGCAGTGTTTACCGGAGCCATTTACTTCCTTATAAGGTTTTTCATGGAACAGAACCTTGAAATTATGCCTTTTAGCTACCCGCTTCATTATTGTCATCAAAAGCTGGTTATGGTCAACGGCAAGATTCACCTCTTCAAAAACCGGTGCGCATTCATACTGGTTCGGAGCTACTTCATTGTGACGGGTCTTGACCGGAATTCCAAGCTTGTATGCCTCTATCTCGAATTCACGCATAAACGATGAAACCCTCATTGGGATATAACCAAAGTAATGGTCTGCCAGCTGCTGGTCCTTGGCGGAGGAGTGCCCCATTAGCGTGCGGTCAGTCAGTTTAAGATCGGGCCGTGCATTGAAAAGGGCATCGTCTACAAGGAAATACTCCTGTTCACAACCAAGCCCGACATTTACCCTGGTAACATTCTTGTCAAAATAGTTGCAAAGCTCAACCGCTGCCCTGTCAACAGCTTCGATTGACTTAAGCAGGGGGGTTTTGTAATCGAGAGAGTCTCCCTTGAACGATACATATACTGAAGGGATACAAAGGGTACTGTCCATAACAAAGGCCGGTGATGACGGATCCCAGGCTGTATATCCCCTTGCCTCAAAAGTATTCCTCATACCCCCGCTGGGGAGGCTTGAGGCATCTGGCTCCTGCTGTACCAGTTTCCCTCCGTCGAAATTCTCAATAACCGATGCATCTGAGGCAGGTTCAAAAAATGCATCGTGTTTTTCAGCCGTTGCCCCGGTTAAAGGATGGAACCAGTGAGTGTAATGGGTAGCGCCCTTGTCAATGGCCCACGCCTTCATACCCGAGGCAACCTGATTTGATACTTTACGGTCGACCTTTGTTCCCCGCTCAATTGCATCCATTACGCTGTTGAAAGCTTCCTGGGAAAGGTATTCCTGCATTTTTCTCTTAGTAAAAACATTTACGCCAAAATATTCGGAGGTCTTAACAGCCGGAAATCCGACCTCCTGGGGGTGCCTGGAAATCGCATTTTCCACTGCACTGAAACGAAGTTTACCCATAAACGGTTGTATTAGGTTATTAAATTTGGTTTACACGACAAATATATACTTTTTTTACATACTACCCCCTGTTTTTTATCTTAATTTTTTCTTTTTTCCACTTTTTTGTCTGCACACCCCCTCTATTTACCCACTCCATGCTTCTTTTTTTACATTTTATATGAATGCAGGGCAAACAAAAACCGGTATCCTTCCGGATACCGGTTGCCAATTAAATGAAACAACTGAATGACAGCCCTGCCTACTTCATCTCTTCAGCATAATATTTATAAAACAGCGGAATTGTCTCAATCCCCTTGTAAAAGTTCCACAACGGGTAATTCTCGTTGGGAGAATGTATAGCATCACTTTCAAGTCCGAATCCCATAAGTATCGATTTCACTCCCAGTATTTTCTCAAAAAGGCTTATTATCGGGATACTGCCACCGCTCCTGTAGGGTATGGGTGTTTTGCCGAATGTATCTTCATAGGCCTTGCTTGCGGCACGATAGGCAGGATGATCAACGGGTGAAACATACCCCTGGCCACCATGAAGTAACTTTGCATTCACTCTCACTCCGGGAGGAGCGATTGATTCAAAATGTGATTTGAACATCTCGTCCACCTTCCTGTAATCCTGGTTCGGAACAAGACGCATAGAGATCTTCGCATATGCCTTTGAAGGAAGAATCGTTTTGGCCCCTTCGCCTGTATATCCACCCCAGATGCCATTAACATCAAGAGAAGGCCTTATACCTGTCCTCTCAAGGGTGGAGTACCCGGCTTCGCCGCCAAGTTCATCAACATCAATCTCCTTTTTGTACTGCTCAATATCGAAGGGGGCATTTGCCATCCCCTTTCTCTCCTCCTCACTGGCTTCCAGGACGTCATCATAAAAACCGGGTATGGTTATCCGGTTATTTTCATCGGTTAACGAGGCAATCATCTTTGCCAGCACATTTACCGGATTAACTACCGCCCCGCCGTAAAGACCTGAATGCAGGTCACGGTTCGGCCCGGTCACTTCAACCTCCATATAACTTAGTCCGCGCAATCCTGTTGTAATTGAAGGCGCATCACGGCCAATCATGCTTGTGTCGGAAACCAGGATCACGTCGCACTTGAGTTTATCTGAATTGGCTTCACAGAACTTTCCAAGGCTGGGCGAACCGATCTCCTCTTCTCCTTCAATCATAAACTTTACATTGCATGGCAGTTTATCATTATTTACAAGGTATTCAAATGCCTTGACATGCATAAACAACTGTCCTTTGTCGTCATCAGCACCACGACCCCAAATTTTGCCGTCGCGTATCTCTGGCTCAAACGGAGGCGACTTCCACAATTCAAGAGGTTCAGCAGGCTGTACATCATAATGCCCGTATACCATCACAACAGGCAGTGAGGGATCGATTATCCTTTCGGCATAAACAACAGGATGCCCTTCAGTGGCTATAACTTCAGCCTTATCGGCACCTGCATCCAGAAGCGACTTTTTGATATACTCGGTTGCACGCTGCATATCGGGTTTGTGCTCACTTTTTGAGCTCACCGAAGGAATCCTGATAAGTCCGAAAAGTTCTTCGATAAAACGGTCCTTGTTCTCTTCTATAAACGCATTGAGTTTTTCCATAATATTGTTTGTTTAAAATTTACATGGGGCATTAAAAGAAATAACCGGTAAAAAAAGTATTAACTATCAAAAGCTCCCGGATCAGTCCCTGAAATGGTCACCGGGTTCCCTCAGAAAAAGTGGCTTCTGCGATCTCAAGTTCTTTGTAAAATTCCTTCCCAAACTTTCGTATCAGAGCCTCCCTGCAAAAAACAAAAACAGGTACATCGTGCTTCCTGCCGTTGTAGATTGCGGGGCTGCAAACAGGCCAGCGGTCATAATTAACTGCTGTAAAATTTTCATATTTTTTTACTCTGACAGGATACAAATGGCATGATACCGGTTTCCTGAAGGAGATTACGCCATCAAACCAGGCCTTCTCAATAGCGCACCTTGCCACTCCATCTTCAAATATCGCGTAAACGCACTCCCTGCCATCAAGGAGGGGGGTCACTTTCTCCCCGTCACTGGGGTCGGTCACGTACATCCCGGCTATTTCGACAGCCCGCACTGCCTCCTCACGCAAGTAGGGTCTGAGGGCTGAAAACAGGCTGTCGAGAACCGGCAACTCCTCATCAGTCAGCGGTGCACCTGCATCGCCCTGAACACAGCATGCACCTTTACACTTTTGAAGATCGCATAAAAACTTTTCTTCCAACAGCGACAGTCCTATCACTTTGTTGCCGATCTGAAGCATATCTGTCATTTAACAAGTATTTTGCCTGTCATCTCCCCCGGTGCGTCAAGCCCCATCATGTGCAGCAATGTGGGGGCGACATCGGCAAGGATTCCCTTCTCAACATCGTTGTATCTTTCTGAAACTATGATGCATGGTACCGGATTAAGGGAGTGGGCCGTATTAATGGATCCATCGGCGTTAAGTGCATTATCAGCATTGCCATGGTCGGCTATTATCATACACTCATAACCATTAACTGTGGCGGCCTTTACTACATCTCCAACACAATGGTCCACTGTCTCGACTGCTTTTCTTATGGCCTCATAATCACCTGAATGACCAACCATATCGCAGTTAGCAAAATTGAGGCATATAAAATCATACTTCTTTGTGTTTAACTCTGAAACAATTGCCCTGGTAACCTCCGGTGCGCTCATCTCGGGTTTCAGGTCATATGTAGCAACTTTTGGTGAAGGTATCAGTATCCTTTCCTCATTCTCAAACTCATTCTCCTGTCCGCCGGAGAAAAAGAAAGTGACGTGGCCGTATTTTTCCGTTTCAGCTATACGCAATTGCTTTAAACCCGCCCGGGATACTATTTCTCCCATGGTATTGGTAAGATTATCCTTGTCAAAAAGGATTCTTACCCCTTTGAAAGTATCGTCGTACCTGGTCATGGTAACATAATGCAGGGGCATTGTCTTCATATCATGATCGGGAAAATCCTTCTGGGTAAGAACTATTGTCAGCTCCCTCAGCCTGTCTGTCCGGAAGTTGAAGCAAATTACCACATCTCCCGGCCTGATCTTACCAACCGGCTCTCCCGAATCATCAACCATAACAACCGGCTTTATAAATTCATCAGTAACATCGTCATCATAAGACTCT
Source organism: Bacteroidales bacterium (assembly GCA_007131165.1). Classification (GTDB taxonomy): domain Bacteria; phylum Bacteroidota; class Bacteroidia; order Bacteroidales; family PUMT01; genus PXAP01. The sequence continues at coordinate 5,544 of SLRB01000165.1, forward strand.
TTGATCGATTTCAAAATATCATCAGACTCCTTGCCCTTACCGTGTACAAGCAGGTCGTACGCAACCTTGATCCTCTCCCACCGTTTGTCCCTGTCCATTGCATAATACCTTCCTACAAGTGAGGCGATCCTGCCGTTCGATTTATTAAGATGTTCCTGAAGACCCCTGATAAACCCGTAACCGCTCTTCGGATCGGTGTCGCGCCCGTCGGTAAAGGCATGGACAAAGACATCCTTAAGCCCGTATTCGCCGGTAATATCGCAGAGTTTGTAAAGGTGCCTGTCAGATGAATGCACCCCCCCGTCACTTACCAGGCCAAGAAAATGTACAGCCTTGTCCTCCTCCTTTGCATAATTCATTGCCTCTTTAAGTACAGGATTATCAGAAATGCTGTTATCTTCAATTGCAAGGTTGATTTTCACGAGGTCCTGGTATACCTTTCTGCCTGCCCCAATGTTGAGGTGGCCGACTTCGGAGTTTCCCATCTGCCCCTCAGGCAGGCCCACATTATCACCTGTTGCAAGCAGGCTTGATGAAGGATATTTCTGTGACAGTCCGTCCATTACCGGAGTATCTGAATTGTAAATAAGATCGGCGCGGGATTTGTCGCCAATTCCCCATCCATCAAGTATTATCAGTATTGTTTTCTTGTTTTCCATAGTGTTTTATTCTGATTTAAAAAAACATCCTGCAAAATTATGCTTTTTAGGTTATGGAAAAAACCGTTAAGCAAATTAATTACCACATGGTTTGGTTATAGAAAGGTTTTGATATTTTTGTTTATTAAATTTTATCCTGAAAGAACGCTGTGAAACAAAAATCAGAAATGACTGGAAACGAAAAACCTGGAATAGAACAACTGCACCAGCCGGAGAATTTTCAACTTGTAAAAAAGCTGGGGCACAATGAAATTGCAGAATTTGTAATAGGCGAGCTGAAACATGTCAGATGGCCGATGCTGGTCTTTTACATACTTTCTGCTGTCCTCCTTCTAATGATAGTGGCAATTACCACGGCCAATATCATCAGCAACTTCATGTCTTGGCAATCGTTTTTGGGCGGACTGGTTGCAGGTACGGGGGCGGGGGTTCTTCTGGTAATACCTTTTCATGAGGGGTTGCACGGTCTGGCATACCGGCTGGCGGGTGCCAGGAAAATAAAGTACGGTATGGATCTCAGGCAAATGATCTTTTATGCCAGCGCCCCGGGATTTGTCGCCGGCAGGTATGACTTTATGCTGGTGGCACTTTTACCATTCATCATAATTAACTTTATATTCATTTCCGGGATTATTTGGGGCCAGCCTTTTATTCAATGGACCTCGCTGGTGGCATTTTTTATGCACAGTACCATGTGCATAGGCGATTTCGCAATGCTTAATTTCATGGCATCATACCACGGGAAAAGAATATACACATACGATGATGCCAGGTCAAAAGTCAGCTATTTTTATGTCAGCCGCTGAAATATCAGCAGTATTTGCCTTTTTTGGCAGTCGGCATCACTTTTTTTTATTAGATTTGTCTTCCCTGCCCTGTGTAATAACTTTACCTTGATCTATTGATGAAGATTCTGATTGAAGCTGTCATTATCCTGCTTCTTTTACAAATCATAATACCCCAGGGTACCTGCGGGCAGGAAAACACCCGGGCGGCCGCACCCCCGGCAAGAAATCTTATAAATGCACTGGAAGAGAGATATTCAACCAGGATTTTCTGCAGGGACGAATGGATATCCGACTTCACGGTGGATGAAGAGATGTATGACCTTCCCCTGGAGAGGATAATCACGCTGATTTCCCGTGCAAGCAACCTTACAGTATTCAGGATTGACGATTATATTGTACTTGCCCCTGCAGCAGAACAGCATGAAAGGCATGACCTGTATGACGAGCATATAATATCCGTAGGTGATCCCTTCGAATACGGCAGGTATTCATCAGCAGTTCTGTCGGGTACCATAAGTGACGGGCAAACCGGAGAAACTCTGACCGGTGCGGTAATTTACAGTGAAAGAACAGGTACGGGGGTTTCTGCAGGTCGCGAAGGAGAATTTTCTTTGTCACTCCCCCCGGGAGAGCACCGCCTTACAATAAGCTTTATTGGTTATGAAACATCAAGCCGGCGGATTATGGTGTATGGACCAGGAAGCCATGATTTTGAGCTTTTCGAGGAATCAATGCAGCTGGATGAAGTGACCATCATGGCTCAAAGAGCCGAGGCAAACATCACCCGTACCAGGATGAGTATGATAAACCTTGACCGTGGAATGATAAATGAGCTCCCGGGTACCATGGGAGAACAGGATATTATAAGAAGCATGAGCCTGATGCCGGGCATCCATACAGTTGGTGAGTTTGGCAGCGGTTTTCACGTCAGGGGAGGAAGCGCCGATCAGAACCTTGTACTGATCGAAGGCATCCCGCTTTTTAACTCTTCACACCTTTTCGGTCTTACATCTGTTGTAAATCCGGATATGGTAACCAGCGTTACCATGACAAAGGCCGGGATACCTGCACGTTATGGCGAAAGGGCATCTTCGGTAATGGATATAAGGATAAAGCCCGAAGAGGTGCCCGGCACAACGCTGACCGGGGGGATCGGATTGCTTAACAGCAGGCTTCATTTAAAGACCCCGGTTTTTACCGATAAGGTCCAGCTTTCGGCAGGAGCACGATCATCCTGGTCGGACTGGCTGCTAAGCCGGATACCCGACGAAGATCTGATGAACAGTTCAGCCGGATTCTATGATTTTACGGGAACACTGTCGGTTTCGGCAAATCCTAAAAACACCCTTACCCTGTTTGGCTATAAAAGCCATGACAATTTCTCATTTGCAGGCAATACCAGCTACAGTTACGGAAATACTCTGGGTTCTTTAAGGTTCAACTCTATTGCCGGTGACAAGCTTTCATTCAGCCTGAATGCGGGTTTCAGTAAATATGAATATAATGTGACCGAAGACGAAGAGCAAAAACCGTTTGAAGCATACAGCCTTGATTCAGAGGTAAATTATTACAGCCTCAAAAGCAACTTCATGTACTTCCCGAATACCGATCACAATATTGAATTCGGTTTTAAAGCAATTCACTATGACATTGACCCGGGAACCCTGATGCCGGCCGGTTCAGAATCAAACATAATGCCCAAAACGATAAGCAATGAACGGGCCGTCGAACTGGGCCTGTACCTGAGCGACAATTTCTCCCTTACACCTGACTTTGCCATTGAGGCCGGTATACGATACTCACACTATCTTTTCCCTGGAGGCGCCCTTACAGATACCCTGCAAAATACTGCCAAAGAGGCCGTTGATGGTTATGGGGGACTAGAGCCGAGGTTGGGCATGAGGTATATTATCGATGGTGAAAGTTCAATAAAGGTTAGCTATAACCGGATTCACCAATATATCAACCTGATATCCAACACTTCGGTAATGACACCCTCTGATATCTGGAAGCTCAGCGATGCGCATCTCAGACCACTCCGGAGTGAACAGTATGCAATTGGCTATTTCAGGAATTTCCTGGATAATACTATTGAAACCTCGGTTGAACTTTATTATAAAAGACTGCACAATGTGATTGAATACAAGGAGGGCGCCCGGATCTTAATGAACGAAACACTGGAGGCCGACCTGATCAATGCCAGCGGGCAAAATTACGGGATTGAGCTTTATGCAAGGAAAAACAGCGGCCGCCTTACCGGCTGGGCAAGCTACACGCTTTCATCATCGGTAAGGCGTTCAACCGCCGACCATCCAGAGGATCAGATAAACCGGAATGAGTATTTCCCTTCTAATTATGACAAACCCCATGACCTCTCGGTTAACCTCAACTACAATGTTACCAGGAGATGGGTTGTTGGAGGCACTTTTGCCTACAGTACCGGCAGGCCTGTGACACTCCCGGAGCTCTATTTCTACCATGGTAACACCAGGCTGGTTCGCTATTCAGACCGTAACAGCTACAGGCTGCCTGACTATCACAGACTGGACCTTTCGGTATCGCTGCGTGAAAACCTTAGAACCGACAGGCGCGGCAAGGGGTACTGGACCTTTTCAATTATTAATGTGTATTCAAGAAAGAATGCCTACTCGGTTTTCTACGAAAAAAATGACGCCACAACGGGATCAAGAGAGAACATGTTCAGCCTGTATAAACTATATATTATTGGACGGCCCCTGCCGACCCTTACCTATAACTTTACATTCTGAT
>SLRB01000045.1 GCA_007131165.1 Bacteroidales bacterium
ATTTTTTTTAATCTTTAAAAAGATAACTTTGCAGAACTAATTTACAACTTTTTTTCATAAAACCGAAACTTGTTAAAGAATTTTAACATTGAAGGTTAAAAATTTATTAAACCGGTGCATGTAACAGGCAAAAATGACCCCGAGGATATAAAAAAAACAGCCCGGCAGGTTATAACCGATGAAGCAATGGCAGTTAGCCTGCTTGCCGGATATATTGACGATGAGTTTGCACGGGCGGTAAATCTCATTTTAAACAGCAGCGGAAGGCTGGTGGTAACCGGTATCGGCAAAAGCGCCATAATAGGTGCAAAAATTGTAGCAACCCTGAACTCTACCGGAACTCCATCAATATTCATGCATGCTGCCGACGCAATTCACGGAGACCTCGGAATTATACAGGAGGATGATATAGTGCTTTGCATTTCCAAAAGCGGCAGCTCCCCTGAGATAAAACTGCTGGTTCCGCTTATTGGAAATCTTGGCAACAAAATTATAGCCATGGTTGCCAACAGAGAATCATTCCTTGCACAAAAAGCCGACCTTTCGATCATCACTCCTGTCGAAAAGGAAGCCTGCCCAAACAATCTGGCTCCCACCTCAAGTACCACCGTACAGCTTGTAACCGGAGATGCACTGGCCGTATGCCTTCTTGAGTGCCGCGGATTTAGTGAAAAAGACTATGCCAGATTTCATCCAGGAGGGGCGCTTGGGAAAAAACTATATATGAGAGTATCTGACTTCTTTCTCGAAAATAAATTGCCACGTGTCAGCATAAATGACTCAATCTCACGTTCAATTGTAGAGATATCTTCAAAAAGACTTGGGGCAACAGCTGTTATTGATGAAAGAGGCAATCTCGCGGGTATAATAACCGATGGTGATCTGAGAAGGATGCTTGAAAAAAACAGGGACATTAATTCTCTCAAGGCAGGGGATATAATGACTAAAAACCCCAAAACAATTGATTATAGCTCACTTGCAATAGAAGCTTTCGACAGGATGAAAAAAAACAACATTACCCAGTTGCTAATACTCAGGGATGGTGTTTATGCAGGTATTATACATCTGCATGACATTCTTAAGGAAGGAGTTGTTTAAAAAATTATTTTATTTGCAGTATGACAAAAAAAGCAGATAATGAGATGTCTTTCCTCGACCACCTTGAAGCATTAAGGTGGCACCTGGTCAGATCGATATTCTCTATTATTGTATTTGCAATAATTGCGTTTATATTCAAGGATTTCATATTCACCAACATAATAATCGCACCCAAGACACCTGAGTTTTTTACCAACCGGAGCCTTTGCTCATTCGGAACATGGATTGGGATCAGGGCATTATGTATTAATTCCGAGCCTTTCCAGCTTATCAATATCAACATGGCGGGCCAGTTTACCACGCACATTATGGTATCAATGATACTCGGACTGATACTGGCGTTCCCCTATCTTGTATTTGAGATGTGGCGCTTTATAGGGCCGGCACTTTACGACAAAGAGAGGGTTTATGCCCGCGGAGCGGTCTTTTACATTTCAATATTATTTATCCTCGGGGTTCTTTTTGCCTACTATGTTATAATACCGCTTTCTGTCCATTTCCTGGGAACCTACCAGGTTAGCGCCGAGGTAACAAACCAGATAAATCTTATCTCTTACATATCTACGGTAAGTGCAATTGCCCTGGCTGTTGGTCTTATATTTGAACTGCCCGTGCTAATATACTTCCTTACCAAAATAGGGCTTGTATCGCCTGAATTCCTTAAGAAATACCGCAGGCATGCACTGGTGATCCTGCTTGCCCTCTCTGCTATCATAACACCGCCTGATGTTTTCAGCCAGATACTTGTGGTTGTACCGCTCATGGTTCTGTACGAGGTGGGAATAAGGCTTTCAACCCGGATAGTAAGGAAAGAGCAGATGGCCGCACAAAGTTCAGGTTAATATACAATTACCCGTGTCTATTTACGTTAATACTGGCCAAAAGGAGATAAACGGGTGATTTTCCGAAATTAAACAAACAGTGTAGGATGGATGATAAAATTATCCTGAGAACTAAGGATCTGGTAAAAAGATACCGCAAAAGAACAGTAGTCGACCATGTATCCATCGAATTGCAGCAGGGAGAGATAGTCGGGCTTCTGGGACCTAACGGAGCAGGAAAAACAACATCTTTTTACATGATGGTGGGGCTTATTACTCCCAACGAAGGGGAAATATTCCTGGATGGTGAAAATATTACCGACGAGCCGGTATACCGCAGAGCCCAGAGGGGTATCGGGTATCTGGCACAGGAGGCATCAGTATTCAGGAGGCTCTCCGTTGAAGATAACCTGAATGCAGTACTCGAGATGTCGAAAATCCCAAAGGCAGAAAGGAAGGAGCGCGTAGAAACTCTTCTCGATGAATTCGGCCTTCAGCATATCAGGAAAAGCTTAGGAATCACTCTTTCAGGGGGTGAAAGACGACGTACCGAGATTGCGAGGTCACTCGCGCTCAAACCGAAATTCATCCTGCTCGATGAACCTTTTGCCGGGGTTGATCCGATTGCAGTTGAGGATATACAGGATATTGTACGCAAACTCAGGGAAAAGAACATAGGTATACTAATAACCGACCACAATGTTCACGAGACACTTTCGATAACCGACAGGGCATACCTGCTTTTCGAGGGCAAAATACTTAAAGCAGGCAGCGCCGAAGACCTTGCCGACGATGAGCAGGTAAGGAAGCTCTACCTGGGTCAGAATTTTTCACTTATAAGGTAACCTCTGAATATTAATTGAACTGGAAAATTTCCGGTTATTTTCAGGTTTGTTGTATTTTTTACGTATCTTTGCGCCTTATTTTGCGGATGTGGCGTAATTGGTAGCCGCGCCAGACTTAGGATCTGGTGCCGAGAGGCGTGGGGGTTCGAGTCCCTCCATCCGCACATAAAAACCGCCAAACAACCGGTATGAAGATGGTAGTTTAGGCGGTTTTTTTGAACTGCAGCCTGCCTTTCTATTCTTAAAAACTTTTTGAAGGCGGCCACAGAAATATAGAATCAACCCGGTGTTATAATCAAAATAAAATAATCTTCAATGCAGGTTACAAAAGAGAACAAAGACGATCTTAATGCAATTATCAGGATCCAGGTAGAAAAACAGGATTATGAAAAGGATGTTAACGACAAACTGAAGGAGTACAAGCGTAAAGCAAACATGCCAGGCTTCAGGCCGGGGATGGTACCTATGGGTATGATTAAACGCATGTATTATAAACCCGTGCTCCTGGAAGAGATCAACAGGCTGGTATCGGAAACTCTCACCAAATTCATCGACGACGAAAAACTCAATATCCTGGGAGAACCCCTTTCCAGCAAAGAAGAACAGAAAGAGGTTGATTTTGATAACCAGGAAAATTTTGAATTTGTTTTTGATATCGGACTGGCACCCGAGGTAGAGGTCAACATGTCTAAAAAAGACAAACTGACATATTATAAGATTGATGCCGACAAAAAGCTGATTGACAAACACGCCGACAGTTATGCCGGCCAGTATGGCGAAATGATTGAAGGAGAAGAGGTACAGGAAGAGGATGTTGTCAAGGGGAAACTCAGCCAGCTCACCCCGGAGGGAGAAATTATTGAGGACGGCATAACAGTCGATAATGCTTCCCTCTCAATGAGGGTTGTAAAAGATGATGATGTTAAAAAGCAGCTTACAGGTGCCAAAGTTGGTGATGTGCTGCAGATAGACCTGAAAAAAGCCTATCCAAGCAATGCCGAACTGACGCGTTTGCTCAATATCGGCGAAGAACAGCTTGAAACCGAATCGATGTTTTTCCAGCTTACTATTGAAGAGATAAGCAGGTGGAAGAAGGCTGAAATCAACCAGGAAATGTTTGACAAAGCTTTTGGCGAAGGTGTCGTAACATCAGAAGAGGAGTTCAGGGCCAAACTCAAAGAGGAGATAGAAAAAGCATATATGCAGAACAGCGACTACAAGCTTTTCCTGGACCTTAAAGAAAAACTGACCGGCAAATTCAAGTCCGATCTTCCTGAAGAGTTTATCAGGCGCTGGCTTCTTGAATCAAATGAGGGGAAGCTTACCGAAGAGGACCTGGACAAGGATTTTGATAAAGTTAAGGATAACCTTAAATGGCAGCTTATTCAGGATGCCATTATTAAAAAGTTTGACCTCAAGGTTGAGCCGGAAGAGGTTGAAGAGCTGGCAAAACAACAGGTGCTAATGCAGTTCAGGCAATACGGTATGGCAAACGTACCCGAAGAGCACCTTAATAACTATGCCGGCGAAATGCTCAAAAAGGATCAGGAAAGGAGAAGGCTCTATGAGCAAAGGTTCCAGGAAAAGATAACACAGCTGGCCAAGGAGACCGTAAAGCTGGAAGAGAAGAAGATCAAGGAGGATGCTTTTTCAAAACTGTTTGAAGATAAACAGGCCTGAGCGGCGACCGGTTAATATACCAGGCATACCTTGTATCATCAACCAACCAGACAGTCACAGGCAGATATAATCAGGCAATACCGCTTTAAACAATGGCGCCCTTTTTATAAGATAATATTTGAATTAAATCATTGGTCCTATAGACCTTACCATAACAATATTTTGACTTTATGTCGATTTTACATGCAAATAACAGTTCATTTTATGTGCATCAGCACATGGAGGTTTCATTGCCAGGTTATTGAATTTGTTTCTTAATTTTACATCCTTAACCAAAAACTTTTATAAATGAGTAAAGAGAAGGATTTCCGCAAATATGCCACAGGCCACCTCGGGATGAGCGGTTCGAGGATAGACAGCTACCAGTCTCTGCTTAACTCCTACATATCGCCCACCATTATTGAGGAACGGCAGCTCAACATAGCTACAATGGATGTCTTTTCCAGGCTTATGATGGACAGGATTATTTTTCTGGGGCTTCCGATAGACGAATATGTGGCAAACATCGTTCAGGCCCAGCTTCTTTACCTTGAGTCGTCGGATCCATCGAAAGACATCCAGATATACATAAACAGTCCGGGAGGCTCAGTCCATGCAGGACTCGGCATTTATGATACCATGCAGTACATCAGCTCAGACGTGTCAACCATTTGCACCGGGATGGCCGCATCTATGGCAGCCATACTGCTTGCAGCAGGTACCAGGGGTAAGCGGAGCGGCCTCAGGCACAGCCGTATGATGATACACCAGCCTATGGGCGGTGCACAGGGCCCGGTATCTGATATTGAGATAACGGTGCGCGAGATACAGAAGCTAAAGAAGGAACTGTATGATATCATTGCCTACCACACTGGCAAAAGCTATGAAAAGGTCGAGAAAGATGCCGACCGCGATTTCTGGATGACGTCGGAGGAAGCCAGGAAGTACGGCATGATAGACGAGGTGCTTTTAAGGAACAGCAAAAAATCGAAATAGGTATAACCGGACAGGCAATTTCCGTCATGGCCGCATTTCTCATATCTGCTGCTGCAACTGCATTATCTTCCAGCTAAGCCGGGGTGATATTTCTTCCTGGCCGGCAGACCCACAGAGCATCTCTGCTGATTTTTTTCCCTTTGTCATAACTATTCAGCTATTAATATCCGGATTAATAGAAATTGGTCAGCTAAATTATGTGTTTTATCAAGGAATCCAGCTGCCATAAGGGTTGCAGCCTATATGGCTGTATATTAGTGCTTTATTCAATTTTCCGTTGGTCATCAAAAAAGTAATGGTTTACCACTTTTAATTCGCCCCTTGTCAAAAGTTTTTTACACTTGGGTGAACTTGTAATAGTTTTGCAATCAGAAAGTAATGTTAAACTAAATCTGATTGTAATATGAAAACAAAATGGACAAATTTAGGCAGCCTGGCCGTGGTGGTAATGGCCCTGTCATTTTTCATGGTATCCTGTGATAAGGATGACATGAGAGGTAAAGGCAACCCATTTGCAAATGCATATGAAGAAGCTATAATTACTCTGGGTGAGAATAACGAATGCGGACCTGATGAAGTCAAACTTATTGCAGGCCAGCATTATGAAGTCGGCAAAGTGACAATGGAGATTGATGGTGATTACCTGGTTGTTACCTATGAAATAACAGAACCCGGATGGTGTATCACCGAAACGCATCTGCATGTTGCTGAATTCAAAGAATTAATTCCTACCAACCCCTCGGGCAATCCTGTTCCCGGGCAGTTTGATTATAAGGGCGAACATGACGACTGCGAGCCGGTTACCTACCAAATTAAACTTCAGGATGGCTGGACTGAAGGGACAACGCTTTATATAGCCGCGCATGCGGTTGTCGTTGGCGAAATGACTGATGGTGATGCAGATCTGGATGCCTTTAACGAAAAATTCAATGACGGTATTGAACTTGAAGGTGTTGAAATCAAGTTTCCCGGCCAAACAACCTATTTTGGCCCTGTTACCATTGCAAATAGCGGAACATTCCTTGATGGTGAATACGACGGATGGTGTGTGGAAGCAGGAATCCTTTATCAACGTTCTGGGGATCCTACGGCATACAGCAGCTATGGATTGCCTAACTATGATATGGTTAACTGGCTGATCAATTACGTGGATTTTGGCGATGATGATAATGAATACACAAAGGGGGAAGTACAATGGGCTATATGGAAACTTCTTGAACAACCGGATCCGACAGCTCCATGGGCGTTAGAACCATATAACATGGATAATATTGATTACCTTGTGGGTAAGGCAGAAGAATATGGAGTGGACTTTAAGCCGGGCTGTGGTGATGTAATTGCAGTTTTGCTGGTGTATGAAATAGATGAAGATACTGGCAGAGGTCAGGACATAATTATTGAGTATCCTCTTGTCTGCTACCAGGAAGAAACCGCCTGGGGCGAAGGCACACGTTTTGTACCCAGAGGTAACTGGGGAATGTACTTCACATATACTATTTGTTTTGATAACGGTAATGGCAATGGCGAATGCCAGACAGAAACTGCCTGGGGTGGAAATACAGCAGGTGACGGATCTGCATGGTGGTATTACTACGATGCTTCTGTTGGCGGCGAGCAGACAATATGGGCAGGCCAGCATACAGAGGCAGGTACTGTGGAAGTGGTTAATGGTACTGTTTACATCACTCTCACCGACGGCTGGGAGCTTCAGGTTGACGATGAAGCTGTAAAGATCCAGGGATATGATGAAATCCCCTCCTCAAGGCCTGCTGCAGGAGGTTTCGATTATAAAGGCACCGATCTTGCCGTTTACGTTGGGGATTATGCATTCTACGCCATTCACCTTGACGTTCAGCTTTGTGAATAAACAACTTCCTGAACGTATCAAAGATATCTGAAAAAAGACCCGCGGCCGGCGCCGCGGGTCTTTTTCTTAAATGTACCAATGTTCTATTAAATATTTTCGGCACTTATTTGCTTCAATACCTGAAATATAACGCTAACAGGGGTCGCAGACTGTACCTAAGCTCAAATGTTCTGAAATTTTGCATTTAATCTCATGAATCGTCCGCCCTACCAACCTGTAATACTGTTTGTTACGCTTCGCGAAAACTAATCAATAATAAATGCAAGTTCATCAACAGTTTTAAAGAGCTAATCAAAAATCAATAGTATGCCGGTTGTTTTATGCATAACTTGTGCAAATGTCTAATAATCATAACAGGATAAATGATGAGACAAAATTGACAAAGTAGTTGCTAACCTAAAAGAACAAGCTATGAAAACAAAATTCTATTACCTGAGCACAATTGCTCTTTTTGCTCTCGCCTTTTCCTTCTTTATGATTTCATGCGAGAAGGATGACATGAGAGGCAGGCCTGACACGGTTTCCGGACCACCAACTAAATCAGAAACCGTTATTTTTGAAACTGGTGTTGATAGTTATGACCCCTGCGGAGACCCCCTGGAAGTTACTTTATGGGGAGGACAGCACATTGACGTCGGCACGGTTACAGTCGCCAATGATGAAGATTATCTGTATTTAAAGTATAAAACAACCGGCGACTGGTATCTGGAAGAAATTCATCTCTATATAATGGATGAAGAACCTTCGTTAAGACTGCCACCAGGACATGCACCAATTAAGCTTGAAAAACTATCAGATCCTGAACCTGTGCAGGAAGTCACCATCAAGGTGGCATTCGACGAACTGAATTTGGACACCGACTTCGATCTGGTATGTGAAGAAGATATAATACTCTGGCTTCAGGCTCATGCCGTAGTGTATGAATCTGAAAATGGTGAACCAAATTATGATGATGATGGTAAATTGCTTGATGAAGAAACCGCCTACGGTGGAGATATAGTTCCCCCGCCGGGTGCATGGTACGGCAATATAATGTATTTGGTACAGTGTTGTGATGACGGCAACGGCGGTGGAACCGGTGATTGCCAGGAAGAGACCGCCTGGGGAGGTAACTCAGAAGGTGGTGGAGCTGCATGGTGGTTTTACTACGACGCTTCTGTTGGCGGCGTGCAGACAATATGGGCAGGCCAGCATACTGATGCAGGTACTGTGGAAGTGGTTGATGGTACTGTTTATATCACTCTCACCGGTGGCTGGGAGCTTCAGTGGGTAAATGAGCCGGTAAAGATCAAAGGCTACGATGAAATTCCAGGCAAGAGACCCCCTGCAGGTCAGTTTACCGGAGAAGGCACCTACAAAGGTGATGAATTTGTAGTTGACATAGGAGAATATGAGTATTACGCTATCCACCTGGATGTAATGTTATGTGAAGCTCCCCCCTGCGTGGATGAGATCACTCTTTATGGTGTAACGGGAACTAATGGTAATGGCGGTTTATGGGCCATAGAGATCATTGATAACTCATTTGACAATGAACAGCTTTTAATTGAATACAATCTCTCCGGTGACACATACTCAGGTAACGGACTTGCTTTTGACGAAGAGAACAACCGCCTCTATTTCGCGGTTGGATCAGGCAGTTCCGGGTGGAGTCTTTATTTCTATGATTTTGGAGGAACAGATCAGGCAGAGAATATTCACCTGGCGGCAACCGGGCTTCCCGGGCAGATATACGGAGCCACATGGGGTGCCGGAAAGTACTGGTATATTAAAAACGGAAGTAATGATATGTCGGTCGTAGAGTTCGATGCAGACGGAAAAAACGGAACACATAGCTTTTTTGAACTGAACTTCGTTCCCGGTAAATCATTTAATTTTGGTGATATTGCTCTTGATGCAGAAACAGGGATTATCTATGCCAGCACATCATTTTCCGGTAGTAATGTAGAATTCTTTAAATACGACCTAAATAAAGAAGCAGGAGAAAGATATAACCTTATAACCGATGACGGGGATGCAAGGGGACTCCAACTCGGATTTGCCGGAGATGGGAATCTTTATGGAGTCAGCACATTTGGTCAAACCCAAACAGGAGCAAAAGCAAGAGAATGGTTCCTGGTTAATACAGGTGCCGGAACAGTTGAATCGCTTGGTTTAGGGCAAAACCCTTACAATGACCTGTCAACTGGACCATCGGTGATTTGTGATTAATTAAGGCATAATTTCTCCTGGTTGCATCAGTGGGCAGATGGCCATCAAGCTATACCCGTCTGCAGTTTTTCAAAACCAGAAAAACACAATAAGTACCAGCTAATAAAAACCTCCTGGATATTATCCCGATCCAGGGGGTTTTTGGTTTATTGGTATTGCAAAATCTATCATCCTGCAGGTTTTACAG
>SLRB01000089.1 GCA_007131165.1 Bacteroidales bacterium
CTTCTGTAAAAAAAGCCGAAATTTTGTTCTAAAAAAATACAAAATTTCGACTTACAGAAGGAACCGCTTCGCTTTACCATAAAATTTTTTCATGCGTCTGTGTGAAATTTACGCAGAAAAATTTTTATGTACATTTGTAGCCTTCTTTGTCGTTTGTCAGGGAAAATAATAATATGTTTGCCGGTGCGTTATTTACGTGCCATAATAAATTGAAAAAACAGTTATACAAATGAAGAATGTATCTTTGATTATTAATGTTGTACTTGGAGCTGCAGTTGCAGTTCTGTACGTTTTGCATTTTACTGCTCCGTCTATCCCTGAAGAGATCCAGGCCGAGTATGAAGAGAGGGGAGAGCTTTTCAGCTCCCCTGACGATATCGTATTTGTGAACTTTGATACCCTGCTCGAGAATTATGATATGTTTTTTGACCTTCAGAAACAGTTTCTCGAAAGACAACAGGAACTTGAAGGCGACCTTACAACAAGGTCGCGCCGCTATGAGCGTGAGGTAACCGAGTTCCAGGACAGGGTCCAGAAAGGATTAATGACCCGCACACAGGCACAGCAGAGGGAACTGGAGCTGATGCAGGTTCAGCAGGAGCTTATGCAGATGAGCGAACAGTATTCAATGGAGCTGCGTGAAGAGGAACAGGTGATGAACAGGCAGCTGCAGCACAGTATCTATGACTTTCTCGAAGAATACAACAAAAAGCATAATTACAGGTATATACTCAGTCATTCGTTCGGAGGTCCTTTTCTTTATACGGATAACAGGCTGGATATTACCGATGATGTTATCGAGGGGCTTAACAGCAGTTACGCCGCGCAAAGGCGGAGATAACTACGTTCCCGTTTATGGGCTTCGCCTCCTCCTATCTAAGGAAACACGCGTTTTATGATACTTTTATCCCGTACCCTCCCCGGGAGGATACGGGTATAATAGTGGTTATCCCCTGTTATAATGAACCCGGGGTGCTCAGGTCGGTCATATCGCTGGCTGAGGCTTCTCTTCCTTCATATCCGGTTGAGGTAATTGTGGCGGTTAATGCTCCCGAGAATGCCCCTGAAGGGGTATTTGAACAGAACAGGAGAACCCTGGAACAACTTAATGAGTGGTGCCGGGCCAATAACAGAGACGGTTTTGCGGTTTACCCGGTTGATGTCCCCCCCCTCCCTGCCAGGCATGCCGGTGCCGGGTTTGCGAGAAAGGCCGGTATGGATGAAGCCGTGCGACGCTTCAGCATGACAGGCAATATGCGAGGTGTAATTGTTTCGTTTGATGCAGATTCTTTATGCGAAAACAACTATTTCACGGAACTGGAGAGCTGTTTTGACGGTGGAGGGATTATCGGATGTACCATCTGCTTCGAACACCCGGTTGAAGATCATAATGGTGATCGTCCCGGGGGTATTGTCGATTATGAACTTTATCTCAGGTATTATATCCAGGCTATGCGGCATGCGGGTTTCCCCTGGGCTTTTCATACCATTGGCAGTTGCTTTGCAGTTAATGCCAGGGTGTATGCCGACCAGGGAGGTATGAACAGGCGAAAGGCCGGGGAGGACTTTTATTTTCTGCACAAGATATTTCCTTTGGGCCGCTTTACCGAGCTGAACACAACAATGGTAATGCCATCATCGAGGGTATCCGACAGGGTGCCTTTCGGTACGGGTGCCACCCTTAAAAAGCTTTCCAGCATCGGGGGTGAGCCTCTGATGACATGGCCTCCTCATTCGTTCGATGACCTGGGGGTGCTTTTTGGCTCCCTTCCCGGACTGTTCAAAGTTGCAGATTCTGAAATTGCACGGGTTTCAGCGGCATTCCCGGAGTTGCTGCGCCGATACCTTGAAGAAAACCGGTTTGCATATAATATGATGCAGATCAATATGAACTCTGCCTCCTTTCCTGCATTCAAAAAACGGTTCTTCAGATGGTTCGGGGGACTGATGATTTTGAGGTACCTTAATTTTGCCCGGCGTAACGGCCGGGAGAATATACCGGTAACCGGTGCGTCAGCAGGCCTTCTTGACAGGCTGGGAGTTCAGGGGGCGACGAGCAACACCGAATTGCTGGGTATATACAGGAAACTGCAGAGAGAAACGGTTTGGAGATGCTGAACTTCCGCAGGAGGGAAGGCTGATCGTCATGAGTTGCTAGTCGTCGAACTCGATAATGAATATCTCTTCGTTCTCACGTTTCATGAGATATTGCTCCCTGGCAAATTTTTCCAGGTTTTCCCGGTCTGTCTTGAGCTCGTTCAGACGGGTCGAGTCGGTCCTGATCCTCTCTTTGAAATAATTCTTATCGGCTTCAAACTGCCTGATCCTCCTTATTTCGTTAAACCGGGCAACAAGGTTGTTCTGGTCAAAAAAAAGAAGCCACAGTGAAAATACAATCAGGCTAAGAATGTATTTGTTTTTTAATAAACTGAATATTTTCCTGCGTCTTGACATATTTTACCGGTTACTGTTAATGCAAAAGTATAACAAAAAAACAGATACCCGGACAAGTATCCTGGTTTTTTATAAACATCCGGCTAACAACCGGTTATTCGCCGTCCTGGTGGGGATACCTGTAGTCCTCAGGGGGCAGGAAAGCTTCTTTGACGGTTCTGGGCGAAACCCACCGGTAAAGGTTGAGTACTGAACCTGCCTTGTCATTGGTGCCGGATGCCCTGGAGCCCCCAAAAGGCTGATGCCCTACTACCGACCCGGTAGGTTTGTCGTTGATGTAAAAATTACCTGCAGCGTTCACCAGCCGCCTGCTTGCAAGACTTACTGCTTGCCTGTCTCTTGCAAAAACCGCCCCCGTCAACCCGTAAAAGCTTGTACGGTCAATTAGTTCGAGTGTCTCTTCATATTTATCGTCGTCAAACACGTATATTGTAAGTATGGGGCCGAATAGCTCATGCACCATTGTGAAATAGCAGGGGTCTGGAGTTAATATGACTGTAGGCTCAATAAAATATCCCTTTGACTTGTTGTATCCGCCTCCTGCTATTATGCTGACACTATCGTCGTTCTTCACTTTGTCTATTACCCTGGTCAGCTTGGTAAATGCCTTTTCGTCAATTACCGCGGTAAAAAAGTTGCTGAAATCTTCAGGCCCGCCTATTCTGAATGAACCGATCTGCCCGAGCATGAGCTTTTTTACCTCTTCCCAGATCGACCGGGATATGTAGGCCCGTGAGGCGGCTGAACATTTTTGTCCCTGGTACTCAAATGCCCCGCGCGAAAGAGCTGTTGCTACCTGGGCAGGCTTAGCAGAGGCGTGTGCAAGCACAAAGTCCTTGCCGCCTGTCTCGCCCACTATACGAGGATAGGAACGGTAAAGCCCTATGTTGTTGCCTGTGGTCTTCCATATCTCCCTGAAGACCTCGGTCGAACCGGTAAAATGGATGCCGGCGAATTCACGGTGCGAGAAGATTACATTGCCGGCAACCGGGCCACTTACATATACAAGATTGATAACTCCGTCGGGTAATCCTGCTTCACGCAGTACCTCCATGATTATGTTTGCAGAGTATATTTGGGTGTTGGCGGGTTTCCATACTACAACGTTTCCCATCATTGCCGGTGCCGTTGGCAAATTCCCGGCAATAGCGGTGAAGTTGAAAGGGCTGAGCGCGAAGATGAAGCCCTCAAGCGGGCGCTGCTCTATCCGGTTCCATGCCTCAGGGGTCGATTTTGGCTGGTGCATGAATATCTCGGTCATGTATTGCACATTATACCTCAGAAAGTCGGCAAGCTCGCAAACGGCGTCAATCTCACTCTGGTACACTGTTTTGGACTGTCCAAGCATAGTTGCTGCATTGATCCTTGAACGGTAAGGCCCTGAAATCAGGGCGGCTGCCTTCAGAAATATCGCAGCCCGCTCTCTCCATGGCATTACGGTCCATTTTTGTCGTGCTTCAAGGGCTGACGCGATTGCCATCTTTACGTGTTCTTCTCCTCCTTCATGATAGTATCCAAGTGTATGCGACAGATCATGAGGAGGATGTATCGCTGTTTTGTTACCGGTCCTAACCTCCTTCCCTCCAATATACATAGGTATGTCGGCAGTGCGTGACCTTGCGGCACTGATCTCCTTTTTAAGATCTTCCCTCTCGGGTGTTCCCGGTGCATAAGTTTTTGGAGTTTCGTTAACAGCTTCAGGAACGGTATATAGTTGCTGCTGCATTTCAGACTTTTTGAGGTTTTTTGAATAATCAGTTTGGCAGATCCGGTCTACATCATGCTTCTTCCTGACGGTATATGCCGGTCCTTTATGTTATAACAAATTCCGGAGATAATTGTTGAAGCAGCGGATGCGGGCCATGATCCTACTGCACCAGTCCGGGAAGGAACAGCGACAGCGAAGGGATATATGTAACCAGCATGAGGACAATCAGGCTAACCAGGAGGAACGGCAATCCCGCCCTGGCAGTCTTTTCGAGCGAAACCCTTCCGATGCCGGATGCCACGAAAAGACATACGCCAACAGGTGGTGTATTAAGACCGATTATAAGGTTGAGTACGGCAATAACCGAAAACTGAATGGGATCAATGCCGGCGAACACGGCTACCTTGAGCATAACCGGGTACACAATCAGCAGTGCTGCTATGGTCTCCATGAACGAACCTATAATTATAAGGATGATATTGATAAGAAGCAGGAGCAGGTACTTGTTGCCGGTTATCGTGAGCAGCCATTCTGCCAGCGACTGGGGAACCTGCTCGCTTATAAGTATCCATCCGAAAAGATTGGCAAACCCCACCAGGACCATCAGTGAGGCTGTAGTACCTGCCGAATTGGTCATGACACCGGCTATGCTCTTCCACGAAAGTGTACGGTAAATCAGCAACCCTATAAAAAGGGCATACAGAACAGCCACCACCGAAGCTTCAGTAGGGGTGAAGAACCCGCCTATTATGCCGAAGAGGATAATGAAGGTCATCATAAGCGCCCAGAACGCATGTACAAGACCCTGTCCCCTCTCCTGCCATGAGGCCTTCTCCTGCTTGGGGTGGTTCCTGCGGCGGGAGATCATGTATGATACCGACATAAGTCCGATAGCGAGTATGATACCCGGAATGGCCCCGGCAAGGAAGAGGCGGCCGATGGAGAGCCCCGTGAGAGATCCTGCAATGATCATCGGCAGGCTGGGAGGGATGATCGGGCCGATAGTCGATGATGATGAGGTCACGGCACTGGCAAAGTCGGCTTCATAACCCTCCTTTTTCATGGCGGGGATCATGACCGACCCTATTGACGCGGTATCGGAGATCGCGGTGCCGGATATGCCCGAAAAGATCATCGAGGCCCCGATATTCGCCAGTGACAGTCCCCCCCGCACATGCCCGATCAAATTGTTGCAAAACCGTATTATGCGGTCGGTCATGCCGCATGCATTCATCAGGTTGCCTGCGAGAATGAATCCGGGGATGCTGAGCAGCACGAACATGTCGATACCCGAGTACATCTTCAGGGGTATGATGATCAGCGGGTAGCCTGCTGTAACAACATATAGAAGAGTTGATATACCGAGTGCGAATGCAATTGGAAATCGCAGGAACAGGAGTATGAAGAAGATGAGAAACAGCAGCCAGATCATGGTTTGCGAAGATTTTGACTGCCGGCCCGCCCGTAAATGCCGGCAAGGGTGAACAGCAGGATGGAAATTCCGGTAAGGGTGATGCTCAGGAACACAAACCCCATCGTTATTTCAAGTGCCGGTGAGAGCTCGTCCATTCCCAGGCGCACAAAGCTTATGCTGTGTATTATGATAACAACGGCGAATGCAGCCACGGCAATATCGGTTAGCAGATCGAGCACCCTGCCCGTTGCAGGTGAAAGATACCTGCCTATAAGGTCGAGGCGTATGAAATCGCCTCTTTTTATCCCTATACCCGTACCGAAACCAACCGAATATATGAAGAAGATACGGGCAGCCTCCTCTGTCCAGTGCGGTGATGCTTCAAGGAATACCCGCGAGAATACCTGTATGGCAACGACCGTGATCATTGCCGTCAGGCTTGTAATCGCGCCGGCTTTGAAAAGCCTGTAGATTGTCGTCATATGAGTTCAGTTTGTCAGTCCGGGTTTCACTTCAGCATCCTGGCCGGCTTCAGGTTCGCACCCGCGTCCGGTTTCAAGTATCTCGTAGTAAAGATCCAGGTGTTCAGGCGGCAGTATCTCCAGAACGGTTTTTTCTGCTCTTGCCCTGAAAGCCTCCCTGTCAGGTTCAACAAACACCATTCCCCGCTGCTCAAGCTCCTTCCTCAGGAACTCCTCCTGTTTTATAAATTCACGCTCATGGTAAAGCTGCATAAGCCTGCCTGCTTCAAGCACTTTTTCCCTCAGGTCGCCGGGGAGCGCACTGAACTGCTCCTCTCCGATAACCACATAGGTCCAGCTCGTAACATGCCCCGTAAGGTTAAGGTATCTCTGGACCTCATGAAAGCCGGCACTGTATATAAGAGCATACGGGTTTTCCTGGGCATCGACCGTTCCCTGCTGCAGGGCGGTGAAGACTTCTGAAAAGGTCATAGGCGTAGGTTTTGCCCCCAGGTCCTGCCAGACCCTTACGAATACCGGTACATTCGGGATCCTCAGGACCATGCCTCCCAGGTCGTCAGGCGTATGTACCGGACTGTTTGATGTGAGGTGGCGGGGGCCCCTTTCAAGCCATGCCAGAGGCCTCAGTCCGATACCCTCAATCATGGCCCTGGCTATCTTACGGCCTGTCTCTCCTTCAACAACCTGTCTCAGGTGGTCTGCATCCCTTATAAGATAAGGAATGGCAAGAAACGCAGTTACCGGTTCCCAGTTCTGCATACTTTCGCCGGTAATTGTCATTTCGACGATACCCGCCCTTATGCTTCTCAGCATATCAAGCTCTCCGCCAAGCTGCTCGGAGGGGTAAACCCTGACCTCAATGCGGCCTCCGGTGAGCGAGTCAAGGGTGTTTGCAAAGTGGAGAGCGGACTGGTGCCAGATATCCCGCTCGTTGCCCTGGTGACCGAACCTGAATATGTATTCGGGCTTGCCGGCTTCTTCGGCACACGAGAAAAGAACAAGGGAACAGATCAATAATGCTATTGTTTGTCTCATTATGCTATCCGCCTGAAATAAGGTGTAAAACGCTTACATCGTCGCCATCTTTTATAATGGCCTTGCCGTAATCAGCTTTTTTGACAAGCTGACCATTGATTTTTATGACGAGCATCCTGAAGGTGAAATTTTTCTCATCCAGCAACTCAAGCACCGTCATGGTGTTCCTGTCAAACTCCTCTTTCCTGTTGTTGAGCGTTATTTGCATGATATTGAGCTTTTATTTTGGTATTTCTTTTCCTGCCTGGTTTATCCAAGGAGGATCTCCATGACCAGGTTAGCCTGCATACCGGCCACAATACCCACCCTTGGGGCGAGCGGCGGCAGGTTTTCGCAGGTCTCATTTTCCTGGTCGCCGCAAATATAGATGTTCCCCGATTTAACGGTTTTTATTGAATCGTTGTTGCCGTATCCGGCAACTCCGCTACCCATTATGATTATCCTGCCGGGCATCTTTTCCAGTACGGTTTCGGCAAGCATTATCTTCATTTCTGCCAGGTCGAAGGCTTCTACTATCAGGTCGCAGTTACCAAAAACCTGCGGGATATTATGCGGATCCAGCATTATGTCAAAAGCCTCAACCAGGACTTCAGGATTTATTCTTGCGATGTTCTCCTTCAGGGCGAAGACCTTCTTCATTCCCACCTGGTCTTTAAAGAAGTATTGCCGGTTGAGATTACTTTCGCTTACTGTGTCAAAATCTGCCGTTATGATGCGTCCGATACCCACCCTGGCAAGCGCTACTGCGCAATTAGAACCTAATCCGCCTGCACCTGCAATGCCAACAGTTCTGGCTGCAAGAATTGTTCTGATCTCTTTAAAAGTTTTTTTCTGCATTTGCATGTACTGTATTAAGCCGTTGTCAGCCGTAATTTATATTTAACATGCCCGTTTCAAAAATAACAATTACCCCGGACAACCCTATACTTTAGATATAAAAACAGATGCCGGGGTGACTGTTGCAGTTATGATAATAGTCATTTGAAAGCTAAGGCTGTTGATCTAATTTTATCAATCAAAAGTATAGCGCAAATAACAGGTATAAACCAAGTTCAAACTCAAAAACCAACCGGTATGGATGTCCAGGAACTGAAACAAAGCCACAAGCTGCTTGCAGGATATGATTACAGCAAAACCCCCATTGACAGGGGGTACACCGACAAGATACTTTATGTGAATCTGAGTGGTAACGAGATAAAGGAAAAAGATGTTGACCCGCTTATGAAGGAGAAGTTTGTGGGCGGCAAGGGATATGGATTGAAACTTTTATGGGATGCCACCACACCCGAAACCAGGTGGAACGACCCGGAGAATGAGATTATAATAAGCGGTGGCCCGATCTGCGGCATCACACAGTATTCGGGTGCGGGCAAATCACTGGTGGTGTCATTGTCGCCACAGACCGGTTCGGTGATGGACAGCAATGTTGGCGGCTTCTTCGGCCCCTTTCTGAAGTTTTCGGGCTTCGATGCCTTCGAGTTGCAGGGAAAGGCTGAGAATGATGTCATAATATATATTGACGGGGTAAAAGGCAGGGTGGAGATATTCGAGGCCCCGAAAGAAGCTTTGGATTCGCATGTGATAACCGAGCAGCTTACCGAGATGTTTGCCGACGATGAAAGGGATAAGAAGAACATCGGCATTGTGTCAACCGGAGCTGCGGCTGATCATTCGCTCATCGGCATGCTCAACTTCACCTTCTATGACCCCAAGAGAAAAAAGATCAGGCTTAAGCAGGCAGGGCGCGGAGGTATCGGTACTGTTTTCCGCGATAAGCGGGTAAAAGCAATAGTTGCAAAAGTGGAAGGGATAAAAGGCAATGCCAATAATGTGGTTGACCTGGCGGCCATACGCGAAAGGGGCAAGCGGTTTAATGAGGAGATGCGGCGCTTTGATGACGAGCAGGCAGAGATGCGCACCAAGGGCACCGCTCACCTGACCAACATAATGAACGATTATGATCTGATTCCGGTAAATAATTTCAAGTTCGGCTCACACCCCGATGCTGGCAACATTCACTCTGATGTTTATAAATCACTCTTCACCCAGGGGATACCCGACGGCTGCTGGATCGGTTGTAACATGTCGTGTGCAAAGGGAGTTGACAACTATGAGCTTCGCACAGGTCCATACAAGGGGGAGAAAGTAATAGTTGACGGACCTGAATATGAGACGGCTGCTTCACTGGGCTCGAATCTGGGCATCTTCAATCCCGATTTTACCATTGAGGCCAACTTCTATTGCGATACTTATGGTATATGCACCATCACATGGGGGACCGTAGTCGGGTTTGTAATGGACTGCTATGAGAGCGGCATACTGAATGACGAGAGGACAGGCGGACTGAAACTGAACTTCGGAAATGCAGATTCAGCCATGGAGCTGCTTCATATGCTTGCGAGAGGCGAAGGTTTTGGCAAGATTGCAGGGCTTGGAGTGCGTAAGATGAAGGAGATGTTCATTGAGAAGGGGTGGGGCGATGCTGCCCTCCTTCAGGATATTGCCATGGAGAA
>SLRB01000054.1 GCA_007131165.1 Bacteroidales bacterium
GCCCTGCTTGGTTTCTCGGAAACTCTAAACCAGGATTATGATGATCTGTCAAATGACCAGATCTATACCTATATTGATATTATCAATAAATCAGCTACAAATCTGTACCAGCTGCTGGAAAATCTACTTGAATGGTCTAAGAGTCAGACCGGTAGAATAAATTATAAGCCGGAGAGATTTGAACTTGCACCAATTGTCGAAACAGTTATCAGCACAATAAGGGCTAATGCCGAAAGAAAGAAAATAACCTTACAGACAGATATAAACCCTGATATTACTGCTTTTGCCGACAGAAACATTATTGCAACAGTTATCAGGAACCTGGTAAATAATGCCGTGAAGTTCACTTACCTTAACGGCAGGGTCAGAGTATCTGCCGGGAAAGATGGTGAATATACCAGGATCACAGTTGCGGATAACGGGATAGGAATTGACCCGGTAGAACAGAAAAAACTGTTCAACATCAATTACAACATAACCACCCCGGGTACCAATGATGAGAAAGGTACGGGACTCGGACTAATCTTGTGCAAGGAATTTGTCGAAAAATCGGGAGGCAGAATATGGATTGACAGCGAACCCGGAAAAGGAAGTGAATTTAGCTTTACAATACCAGCATGATCAGGTTGTTACATACAGGAGGAAATTCCCGGTCCGTTTTACGGACCCTGGTGCTTGTATGTATCCTGTGTATTTCAATCCCTGCCGTAAAGGCCAGCCATAATATGCAAACCCAATTGGACAGCCTCATAGCACTGGCTGAAAAAACAGAGGGTACCGGGAAAATTGACCTGCTGCTTGAAATCAGCCAAACTCTATGGTATTTCAGCAGTTTCGAAGAAAGCATGGATTATGCTTTACGCGGACTTCAACTGGCTGAAGAGCTGAACTCCCCATCCAGAAAAGCAGATGCACTTAACCGGATTGGTAATGTTCACTACCTGCTGCGTAATCATGAAAATGTAATTAATAGTTACACCGAAGCTCTGCGAATAGCAGATTCGCTTAGCGACAGCAGGAGAAAAGGTATCTTTCTCAATAATATCGGACTATTCTACAGAGAACTCGACCAGTATGATTCTGCAGAAGTATACCTTGTCAGGGCTCTCAGGGCTAAGGAAACATACGGTGACCAGGAACTGATTTCCTCAACTCTTGTAAACCTGGGGTGGCTTTACAGAGATATGGAAAGATACAGCCTTTCGCTCGAATATTTTGTCCGCCAGCTTGACATCCAGGAAGAAAAAGGGGATGTTGGGAGCCTGGCGCGAGTCCACAGGCAGACAGGAGAAGTTTTTTATCTCCAGGGAAGGTACAATGAATCACTGCGGCATTTCAGAATGTCACTTGCTTATGCCACTGAAGCAGCCGACACAAGTGCGATTGCCCTTTCCCATTACCATATGGCCAGGGCATTACTGGAAACAGGGGATGCTGAAAGAGCACTTGAAAGTATTAAAGTAAGCAAAGGCCTGACCCGGTTTGTTTCCTCAGGCATGCTTGAAGCCAATAATCACCAACTGTTGTACCTTTACTACAAATCACAAAACGAATTAAAATCTGCCTGGGAAAGTCTGGTGAGATATAACCATCTTAAAGATTCGATAAGAACCCAAAGATCTGCCGATAACATCCGCCAGCTCGAAGCAGTATTCGAGACCGAAAAGAAGAGCAGCAGGATTGACCTGCTGCACAGGGAAAACAGGATACAGGAGCTGCAACTGCACCGTCAGAATACAATTAACATAATACTGGGCTCTTTGCTCGCTGCCTTGATAATATTCAAACTTGTTATCGGCATTCGTTACCGCATGATCGTGAAAACAAACAGGCTGCTGAAACAGAAGATAAGCGAACTGGAAATAACCAATGATAAGCTCAGGCTTTCTGCCCTTACACTTGAACAGCTCAACGCTACGAAAAACAGGTTCTTTTCGATAATTGCACATGACCTTAAAAATCCTTTTAATGCCTTGCTGGGTTTTTCAGAGATCATCGTGACCAGTTTCAATGATATCAATGAAAAAGACAGGCGGGAGTATATCAGGATGATACATCAGTCATCACAAAACCTTTATAAACTGCTTGAGAACCTTCTAAAATGGTCGGCAGCACAAACAGGAACCATGCACTATCTTCCGGAAAAATTCGACCTGGTAAGCCTGATACACTCAGAGATCAATTTTTTCAAAATACACGCACAAAAGAAAAAAATAACACTTACGGCAAATCTGCCTGAGGAGATTTTTGTCAAATCTGATAAACTTCTATTATCAAGCGTTATCAGGAATCTGATTGATAATGCAATCAAATTTACCGGCGAAAAGGGAACCATAAAAGTATCTGTATCCGTTTCTGATGAGAATGTTACTGTCAGGATTGATGATACCGGCATTGGCATACCCGATGAAATGAAAGATAAATTATTCACTGTTGACGGCAATACCTGCAGGAGGGGTACCAGTAAGGAAGAAGGAGGGGGACTGGGACTGATATTGTGCAAAGAGCTTATCGAAAAAGCCGGAGGTAAGATTGGTTTTGATAGTGAACCCCTGGCAGGCAGCAGCTTCTGGTTTAAACTGCCACTGGAAAATGCCGGGAACAGGGTAAACGATGCCGGATATAACGTTAAAAAGATGCATAATGCCTGAAAACAGAATTGGTTACAGTGAGGCCATTAAAGAAATAGAGAGGATCATTCATCAAATTGAGAATGAAGAACTTGATGTAGATGATCTTGCGGGGAAGGTGAAGAGGGCCTACTTCCTGCTTAAGCTTTGCAGGGAGAAGCTTCAATCGACCGAAAAGGACATTGAGAAGATATTAAAAGATTTTTCCGGTGCAGAGGAACAGGATTGAAAAAATATCCTTCTATTCCGGGGAGTGATTATCCTCCTGCAACCTGATCTGCCTGCAGCACTCAATATCGTTAAAACATTCTGCTATCCTTGCAAAAGGAAGGGCAAACCCGAAGTTCCTGTGTGAACAAAGATGTATGTCCCTGGTCAGATTCCTTATCAGGTAATGATTTGCTTTAAGGGCCTGGAAGATATCAATTCCTTCGCAGACTGAGTTGCCGTTGAGTGCGTCAAGTGTCCTGATATTTTCGTCAATTATCCTCCTCAACACCTTGTATTCACGTAGTTGAGCGGACAGGCAATCGCTTACAACACCAACCAGGTTTCCGGTAGACCCGTCTATTACAGGCGAACCGGCATTACCCGGTTCGAAAGAAGCTTCTATGTGAACATACGCATTCCCACCTTCCATTATGCGTGATGAAACAATGCCTGTCTTCAGGCAGGGCCTGTCCATCCGCCGGCTGAAGCAGATAATTGCAACAGGAGAACCTGTGGCAGGATGTGGTATGCTACCCGAAATTAAAGGAGGAACTGAATAAGTATCTCCCTTTGGCATCGCAATAAACTTCAACCCTGAATACTCATTAGGTATCTCACCGGCAATCATCTTATTAAGATCCCGCGACTTGAGCTCGAATAAAGCAACCGGACCGCTGACCTTCTCGCTAAAGAATTGTATCAAAATTTTTTCCGCCCGCTTCAAGTCTTCACCGGACAAATCACTGATTATATAACCTCTGTACCTGAAACCTGTTGCCCTGTGGAACCGGATGCCCTGTTTGCTGTACAATTCGACCGAGCAAACAGATTTGTGATAGTTTTTCCATACAGACCTGTACATAGCAATTATATTTTACTGAATATTAGGTTGGTAAATAATCCACTTAACCGGTTTACGGTTAACAGAGGGCATACCCATCTACAGGATCAACCTGATCATATGTCCTCTATTAAGAGGTGCATATTTTTTCAAATTGTGACAAAAGTTTTTCAACAATCGAAAATAACTGAGGATAGGTTATAAACAACTGAGCTGTCCAATTACCCCATTATTTGAGTAATATGGCAAAAACTAATTGTTTATAAATTGTTAATAACAAAAACGGTCGATGCCGGAAACTCATACGGGTTTCCAATAGACCTTTATGGCTATAGCTGCTTCTGTTCACGTATTGCGTCGGCCAGCGAAGTTTCCTTTGTATAGAACTTCTGCCATTTATGGTCCGGATCAGGTTTTGTTAACAGAGAAACTACTATAAGAACCGAAATCGAGGCCCCTGCTGCAGGAATAACTATATAACTTGTACTGATTAAGGGTTCCGGCAGAATTGAATTGATAACAGTAATCAGGATAGTAACTCCCATTCCGGTTGCTATTGAAGCTACTCCTCCCGCAGTTGTAACCCTCTTCCACAGAAATGCCGCCAGCAGTACTGGTGTCAGGCCCGCTCCCACCATAGTATAGGCGGTAAAGGCCATATCGAGTATAGTCCTGAACTGGGTAAGAAGAAGGTAAGCTAAAATTCCAAGTGCTATCAATGCCATCCGCTGGAATAGTACAACCTGTTTCTGCCCGGCATCTGGTTTGATGAACCTCTGAAAGATATCACGAGTAAGGTTGGTTGAAGGGGCCATAAGAAAACTGTTACCGGTCGAAGTAATAATGGCAACGGATGCGCATATAAGCAGCAATCCTGCGATCAGTGGCAATCCGACCTCTGTACTGTACCTCGCTGTATGTAATATTATCTGCTCAGAGTTTTCGATCGGCAGAAACAGCTCTGAAGAAGCAGGCAGTTTGTTGAAATGGCTGAAAGCAAGTATGGCAAGTGAGGCAATTGCCGTCTCCACCACTATGGTACCCAAAACCCACCACACTACTGCCGTTTTTGCCGATTTTTCATTCCTTGCAGAAAAGAATTTCTGGTACATGTTTGATTCACCCAGCAAAAGCAGGAAGGTTGGGAAAAATATTCCCATAGCCCAGAAGAAATTGTAATCGCCAAAGACAGTAAGCATAGAAGGGTCAAGGTTGGTGGAGACATATTCTCCTCCGCCGAGATAAATGTAAACCAATGGCACAGCAATAATGACCGCGAGAGTTATTATTGCCCCGTTTATAATATCAACTGATACTATTGATATCATTCCCGCGAAAGCGGTAAACAGTACTATGAACACAGCTGTAATTATGACCCCCTGCCATTCCGGCAATCCTGCAACAAGGTTGAGGACAAATCCGCCTCCCCTGAACTGATATCCAACAATTGTCGTATATGCAATAACAATAACCAGCGTTCCAAGTATCCGTGCCCATTTATTGTAACGCAGTTCAAGAATATCGGGGACCGTGTATTGTGCAATTCTGCGGACTCTTGCAGCGAGAAAGAAAACAATTATAATTCCTGCCCATGCACCGGCGGCCATCCATAACTCCGAGAGGCCCACCCTGGCTGCCAGTCCGGCACCCGCCAAAAGGCTTCCCGACCCTATCCAGGTACATAAAAGTGTTCCAACAAGCTTATAGGTTGGCACCGACCGGCCGGCAACCATAAAATCATCCTGCCCTTTAACGGCAAAACTTTTATAAACGCTTATACCCATAAGGAGTGCGAGGTATCCGAGAACTATCCACAAAAAGATCATAATATTCAAATATTTATATTATCCATTCGTATAAAGCATAGTTAGTAAATTGTTTCACAATGTATTACTAATTAATGACACGGCCATATTGTTTTTCAATCCATGTAACCTGCATTCTTTGTTGACCTTCGGTCGATCTCACATACGCAATTATTCTCATTTTGCAATATAACCCATATGTGACATTCATTTTATTTTGCCTGCCTAAGGTTTATGCGGGTTTCATAAAGAATAAAACAACTCTGCTCCCGGCCCGATCGGCAGGCCTGTAAGTATCCAGACAATAAGCATAATAAGCCAGAATAAAAGGAATATGACAGAATATGGCAACATTGTCGCTATAATTGTCCCGATACCGGCGTTCTTATCATATTTTTCCATGAAAGCCACAATAAGGGCAAAATATGACATCATGGGAGAGATTATATTGGTAACACTGTCACCTACCCTGTATGCCAGCTGGGTAAACTCCGGCGAATAACCCAGAAGCATAAACATGGGGATAAAAACCGGGGCCATTATTGCCCATTTGGCCGATGCACTGCCTATTACAAGATTGATAAGTGCCGACACAAGAACCAGGCTGATCATCAGTGGAATCCTCCCCATACCAAGAGCGCTAATACCCTCGGCACCCTTGATGGCAAAAATCAGCCCCAGATTGGTCCAGTTGAAATAGGCAACGAACTGTGCAGCAAAAAAAACAAGAACTATGTAGGTTCCGAGCGTCGACATGGACTTGCCCATCCCGTTAATTACATCGGCATTACTTTTAAGGGTTCTCGCCCCGATTCCGTAAGCAATACCAATCAGCGCGGCAATAATGAAGATCATGGCAACTATACCCGACATGAATGGCGACCTCAGGAGATCACCAGTGTAAGGATCACGCAGGAAACCACTGCCGGGTATGCTGTCCCATATACCCCCGCTGATGGGCATGGTTGCCCAGAGCAGCAGGATCACAATCACGTAAAAAGTCCATGCGGCAAACTTAAGCCCCCTCTTTTCATCACTGGTTATATCACTGAGCTCTTCGGGTTTTGCATCTCCTTTGTACGGGCCCAGGCGGGGGACAACGATCTTTTCGGTAACCCAGGTACCAACAACAGCAATAAAAAAAGTTGAAACAAACATAAAATAGTAGTTGGCCGCAGGGTTAACCTGGTAAGTTTCATCAATAATGTGTGCGGCCTCCTCCGACAAGCCTGCCAGCAAAGGGTCAATGGTCCCAAGCAGCAAGTTGGCACTGTATCCTCCTGAAACCCCGGCAAAGGCAGCAGCCAGTCCCGCTATCGGGTTTCTGCCTACTGCCAGGAATATCATGGCCCCAAGAGGAACCAGAACAACATAACCAACCTCACTGGCCGTATTAGAAAGAATACCTGCAAAAACTATTGCAAATGTAAGAAGCTGCCTGGGAGCTGAAAGCACCAGCTTTCTGAGTGCAGTTGACATGAAACCGCTGGACTCCATAACCCCTATACCGAGAAGTGCCACCAGCACCGTACCAAGCGGTGCAAAGGAGGTAAAATTAACCACCATCCTTGTAAGGATCATATGTAGGCCCTCGACCGACAAAAGGCTGAAAGGCTTAACTTCCTCACCGGTACCCGGATGAGTTACAGTTATGTCAAATGCACTTACGATGCCTGACAGTATAATTGTTCCCCCGGCAAATATTGCAAACAGGGTGGCAGGATGCGGCAGTTTGTTCCCTACCCTTTCAATGGCCCCAAGCATTTTGGCAATAAAACCCCTGTCTTCGTTATTGCTGTTTGTCATGATCTGCTATATTGAATAGGTTTATCCTACCCTCATAAATACGAAAGAAAAAAATTGTTGCAATTTTAGCATTTATTGAGAACTAAAACAATGAAAAAATCACGACAGGTAATAATTTAGAGATATTAAACAGAATTCATGTATTTATGAAGTTTTTAAATATTGTAATTTTACCTTTTGAATATTGTTTTAAATAAAAACACTGGGGTATTATATGGAACCCTGACCGGAAAAATAAATCATGATGAAGATATTGACTACGGAACAGATCAGACAGGCTGACCAGTTCACTATCGAAAATGAACCGGTTTCGTCAGTCAACCTGATGGAAAGAGCGGCCAGGGCAATTGCCGGATGGTTCTCAGTGAAGGTGCCGGTGGAAGCAAGGATCATGATATTTGCCGGACCCGGTAATAACGGGGGAGATGGACTGGCACTCGGCAGGTTGCTTAAAGATGAAGGGTATTCGCCGGAGATATTCCTCATGACCTCGTCAACAGGCTACTCTCCCGACACTTCAATTAATCTGGAGAGGCTGAAAGCGATGGATCTGGACCCGGTAATTATTGTAACAGAAAATGATCTGCCCCCGGTACCTGCTTCCTGCTATGTTGTCGATGCGCTTTTTGGAACAGGGCTATCAAGGCCGCTTAAAGGTTTTCCTACTAAAATAATTGACCATCTTAATGCTTCCGGTGCAACTATTATATCGGTTGATATGCCAAGCGGACTCTTCGGAGATGACAACCGTGATAACAAGGGAAGCAGTATCATCAGGGCCAGCCGCACTCTTTCATTCCAGGTTCCCAAGCTGGCATTCATGTTTGCAGAAAACGAAGAGTTTACCGGACAGTGGGAAGTACTGCCGATTGGTCTTCATGAAGAGTTCCTCAATCGTGTTGAAACATCAATGTATTATGCAGAAACCACCCTGGTAAGAAAAATGATCAAAACGAGAAAGGAATTTTCACATAAGGGGGACAACGGGCATTGCCTCCTTATCTCAGGAAGCCAGGGCAAAATGGGAGCTGCCGTTCTTGCAGCCGGATCTTGTCTGAGGACGGGGACTGGACTGTTAACTGTACATGTGCCGTCTTCAGGTTGCTGTATTATCCAGACATCTGTGCCTGAGGCAATGCTTAGTACAGATGATTCAGCTTCCCGGTTTACTTCGCTTCCTTCGCTTGAAAGATTTGACGCTATCGGAGCAGGTCCGGCCATAGGGACCAGTGTGAAAACCAGCAGGGCATTGCATGAACTTATAACAAAAGCAGAGGCCCCTCTTGTATTAGATGCCGACGCCATCAACATAATAGCACATAACAATGAATGGCTCAAACTGGTGCCTGAAAACTCGGTAATCACTCCCCACCCAGGTGAGTTTGACCGTCTGGCAGGACAACATAAAACAGGCCATGACCGTTTGTTAAGCCAGGTAGAATTAGCAACAAAACACAAAATCACCATAGTCCTCAAAGGAGCATATACATCGACTGTAACACCGGCAGGAGAAATATACTTTAACGGAAGCGGTAACCCGGGAATGGCAACAGCAGGTTCGGGCGATGTGTTGACGGGAATTATCCTATCTTTGCTGGGACAAGGATATACCCCAGGCCATGCTGCTGTAGCAGGAGTTCATCTGCACGGTCTGGCAGGTGATTATGCAAGGTCTCTGTATTCAGAAGAGGCGATGATAGCACGGGATATAAGTAAGGGGCTTGGATATGCTTTTAAAAAACTAAAATGTAACCGGTAATGAGCAACAGATTTTTTTTGTTTATTGCACTGTCAGTACTCGCTGCAGGCTGCACAGGCCAGAAAGGAATAGAACACAGGACTGTGGCTGTAAATGCAAAGGAAGCCACGCATCCGGAAAGGTATACCCTGGTATATGCTTTACCTAAAACCACTCTCAGGGTTACTGTTGATGCAACCCAGGTCACCACCCGCCGGGGGCCATACCACCAGTACGCAGAAAGATACCTTGGCATAAGCGGTGTGCCCGAAAGGAATTATGACCGGTGGCTGATCGATAATATACGGATTGAAAGCTACCAGGAGGCTGACCCGGATCAGTATTATCTTTTAGAGACAAATGACAGGCACGTGTCTAATTTTTTCAAATTGAGCACAGAAGGTTTTATCCTTCCGGTTAACCAGAAACAGCTACCCGACCTTGAAGGTCACCATTTTACCGGCAATGCAGGTATCAAGGATCCCCTGTATACTGACCTGTCCATTCACCCCCTTGTAGTTGAAGAGACACGAACAGTTATGAGGATGGTACGGCAGGACACAGCTTTTGTAAATGTTCCGGTTCTGCAAAGACAGTCTGTAACCAAAAACCTGGAGGCCAGGGCGGCGGAAGTGGCCGACCTCATCTTCGAATTAAGAAGTAACAGGTTCAAACTTGTATCGGGCGATCTGGACCTTTTTCCGGACGGGAGGGCATTGGAAGCCATTATCGACGAATTCAACAGGCAGGAAAAGGAATACCTGGGTCTTTTTACCGGTAAAGTTTACGAAACTCACCATCAGTTTACATTCGACTACACTCCCGGCAATAATGGAACAGACGGAAATGGCGATTATGAAATTATTTTCAGGTTTTCCGAAACCGATGGTGTTCTTTCTGCCAATGATGTAAGCGGAAGGCCGGTTACGCTGGAGATAACAGCAGAAGGGAAAACGGCGAACCTTGAAAGGTTAACAGCAACAGCTGGACGGGAAAGGCGTGGGGGAAAACTATATTACAGGGTTCCAGAATCAGCCAGTGTACGTATTGTGGGGGAAAACAATAATACACTTGCCTCCAGGAGGGTCCTCATAAGCCAGTATGGGAAGCTTGTTACTCTTCCGGCTGATTTTTTATGGGAATGACTATTGATCGCTGTAAACCAGGAATTCCAAAAATGTGAATATACCCCCTCCCGTTATATAACTATCCGCCAACAGGGGAGGTGGCTTTAACCCTCATTCTGCTGTGAAATTTTAACTCATAAAATCATCTGGGATAAAGCCCCGCCATAAAATGGACTTCCCCCTGATGCGGCCATATAAACCATTAAAGCCGCATCAGCCTTCGGCAGACAAAATAACATGAACAAACCATGCGGGTTATAATTGCAATGCCTTACCTGAAAGTTCCCGTGAAACTTTCTGTGAAACTCTCCCACGAAGTATTCAGATAGTAATCCTCGGCAAAATACCTCAGTATAGGTTCTATATCTGCAGGTCCCATAAATCCGGGAACCGCTGTAAGCAACTCCAGGTCCTCGTTAATGTACACAACAGAGGGATAAGACATTTGTCCTTGCAGCAAGGCGATCGAAAGCTGATGTGGTGACCGCCTCCCCCCTCCTTCATTGACAAACTGGTGCCCCTTGAAATATATGGTGTCCGTTGTTTCAGAATTAAGTTTGACGGGGTAATAGTTCTCATTAATATATCTGGCCACCTGGGGATTATTAAATGTTTCGGCATCCATCCTCTTGCAAAAGCCACACCAGTCAGTGTAGACATCAATCAATATCTTGCGCGGGTTTTGAACCGCAAGCTCAACAGCCTCTTCAAAACTGTACCATCTGATCCTGTCATTTGTATTTGTATTTGCGTTTGCCGTCAGAGCAAACATGGCAATCGCTAAAATTATAATATACCTCATCATTTTTGAATTATTTCTTCACTTTTATTTATTAAAATTCATGCAATCAAACCCGATTTTGAGCCCTAATGTATTTTTACGAACAAACCAGGTTGATCGTGTTAACTATCTGCTAATTATTGCAAAAATAGTGCTAACCAAACTAAATATGTGGATATTTATAATTATTTAACATCTATCGTATTTTCCATAAGCCTAATGCTTTATTTTAACGAATATTGGACCAATAATGTTCAGTAACATGTGCAAAGTAGCGCATTTTTTTTTTTACATTTACGCTTTTGTTTGTATTAAAATAATCATACTGCATAGAAAATGGAAAACGAAGACACAAGTAAAAAAGAGAAAAAAGGTTTCTTCCAGAGAGCACTTGACAAAGTCGAAGTTATTGGCAACAAGTTGCCCCAACCTGTTACACTTTTTGCCATCCTGATGGCGGTTGTCCTGCTTTTATCATTGATATTCGGAGGAGTAACCGTAGATCATCCGGGTAAGGAAGCAGGCCTGGTTGACAGTGAAGGACAACCGGTAGAGACTATCAGTGTAATTAATCTGCTCTCCCGCGAGGGTGTCCAGCGCATATTTACCGAAATGGTAGATACATTTGCTCAGTTTCCTCCACTCGGACTGGTTCTGGTTGTCATGCTCGGTATTGGCGTTGCCGAACACAGTGGTATGATAGCAGTAGCTCTGCGCCTGTTCGTTTCAAAGGTTCCTAAATTCCTTATTACATTTTCAATAGTGGTAGCTGGCATGGTGAGCTCAGTTGCTGCCGATGCCGGTTATGTAGTTCTTATCCCTCTTGGCGGGGTAATATTCCTGAGCATGGGACGGCACCCGCTTGCAGGGATAGCAGCCGCATTTGCCGGGGTTTCAGGAGGGTTTGGCGCTAATTTCCTGCCAACAGGCCTGGATCCGATGATAGCGGCCTTTACTGAACCGGCAGCCCAGATCATAGACCCGAACTACACGGTGAATCCGCTTTCAAACTATTACCTCATGGCTGCATCGGTACCTTTTGTGGGCATTGCAGGTACATGGATCACAGAACGGATTCTCGTTCCCAGGCTGGGTTCTTATGAACCTGAAAATGATGTAGCTGTAGAAGAAACAAATCAGATACTGCCCCATGAACGCAAGGCACTTAAATGGTCTCTCTTTTCAGTACTTATTGTACTGGGATTGGTTGCACTGGCAACAATTCCGGCAGACGGCATCCTGCGTGGAGATTTTGACCCGGAAACAGGTAAAAGATCAATGAGGCCTTTCTACGATTCCATTGTTCCGATTATGCTGATCGTGTTTTTTGTAGCCGGACTTGTGTACGGAAGGATAGCCAAGACCATCAGAAACGACAAGGATGTAGCTGACATGACTGCCAAGGCCATGGCAACAATGGGAATGTATATAGTAATTGCATTTGTGGCTGCACAATTCGTGGCATATTTCAACTGGTCCAACCTTGGAAGCGTGCTTGCAGTAAAGGGCTCGGACGGACTAAAGGCAATCGGGTTTACCGGGGGACCGCTTCTGGTGGCATTCATCATTGTTGCCTCACTTGTTAACCTGGTTATGGGAAGTGCATCGGCCAAATGGGCAATTCTTGCACCTATTTTTGTGCCGATGCTGATGCTGATGGGATATTCTCCCGAACTTACGCAGGCTGCATACCGAATAGGTGACTCATATTCGAATATTTTAACCCCTCTCCTTCCCTATTTCCCCATTGTGATAGTCTTCGCACAGAAATATGTGAAGAACGTTGGGATTGGCACACTTATCTCATTGATGCTGCCATATGCAATAGCCTTCATGGTTATACGAATTCCAATGTTGTTGTTATGGATATGGCTTGGACTTCCATTGGGCATAGAGGGCCCGATATATTACAGTCCATGATCATAACCAGGTAAGATGAGAACGCGCTTCTGAGGGCTTTAACAAGCCGTTGGAAGTGATCCCACCCGACCAGGGGAGATATTTGGAAAGTTGAACAGATTATTATCAGGCATTCCTAAAAATAAAAGCGCTATGGGTAAAAATATTAAGGAACTGAACCCCGCCCTGGTCTGGAATTTTTTCCACGACCTTACACAAATACCAAGGCCTTCAAAAAAAGAAGAAAGGGTAGCAGACTATATCACCAGGTTTGGTAAAGAAAAGGGGCTGGTTACAATTGTTGACAATGTGGGAAATGTTATAATCAAAAAGCCGGCAACTAAGGGGATGGAGGGCAGGAAAACCGTGCTTCTCCAGGGCCACCTTGATATGGTACCCCAAAAGAACAGCGACAAGTCACATGACTTCGAAAACGACCCGATAGAGGCTTATGTGGATGGGGACTGGGTTTGTGCCCGCGGCACAACCCTTGGAGCCGACAATGGTATAGGAGTGGCTGCTGCACTTGCTGTACTCGCAGCAGAAGACCTTGCTCACGGACCAGTCGAAGCACTTTTTACCGTCGACGAGGAGAGCGGTATGACGGGGGCATTCGGACTGGAACCGGGAAAGCTCGATGCAGATATTATGCTAAATATGGACTCGGAAGACGAAGGTGAATTATACGTTGGATGTGCCGGGGGACTGGATGCAAATATATCATTCAGCTACAATGAAATGCCAGTGCCAGCAGACTACAGCGCCTTCAGGTTGAGTGTTAAGGGACTTAAAGGGGGGCATAGCGGACTGGATATAGGGATGGGGCGCGGTAACGCGAACAAACTGCTTTTCCGGTTTTTAAGAAATGCCGTAACAGAACATGAAGCCCTGCTCGCTAATGTTGACGGCGGTGGTCTTCGAAACGCTATCCCGAGGGAGGCCTCAGCCATTATTGTAATCCCGGCATCAATGGAGAAAAGTATTGTTGAGAGTGCCAGGACTTTTCTGGATATTTACCGGCTGGAGTTCTCGGCCGTGGAACCGGATCTCATTCTTGAAGTTAAAAAGAACGGGCTTCCGGGTACTGTAATTTATCCCGGCACAACCGAACGGCTGGTAAAGGCCGTTATAGCCTGCCCAAACGGTGTGATTAGAATGAGCAACTCCATGCCCGGACTGGTAGAATCTTCAACAAACCTGGCTAGCGTCAAGTCTGCTAATGGGGTGATTGAAATTAAATGCCTAATGAGAAGCTCGGTCGACAGCTCCCGGGATGAGATTGCTGCAATGATGGAAAGCCTGTTTTCCCTGGCCGGTGCAAATATAAAGTTTGACGGAGCATATCCGGGATGGAAGCCGAACCCGGACTCGGGTATACTGGAAATAATGAAAAATGTCTATAAAGCCCTCTACGGAAGGATCCCTGAGGTGAAGGCTATACATGCCGGACTTGAATGCGGGATCATTGGAGGGGCTTATCCCAAACTGGATATGAT
This sequence comes from Bacteroidales bacterium, assembly GCA_007131165.1. Lineage (GTDB taxonomy): Bacteria > Bacteroidota > Bacteroidia > Bacteroidales > PUMT01 > PXAP01. The sequence continues at coordinate 14,334 of SLRB01000054.1, forward strand.
TTCCTTCGGGCCCACCATCAAATACCCGCATTCGCCCGATGAAAGGGTTGACATTTTATCTGTAGAAAAATTCTGGTCATTCCTGGTAGAAACACTCAAAAATATACCAGAGAAATAGACCGTTAGGAAAAAATTACCAGAGATACCTATTGTAAAGCCGGTTAATTATAAGCCCCGTAAGTGTAAGTACACAAAAAGAAAATTATAAGACGCGGGGGGCTCATGAATTGAGACACCGGGTATAAATTACCTAAAAAAGAGGCAGATCATTAACTTGATAAATCTGCTTTTTACAGAAAAGAAGCTGTCCTCGGACAGCTTCTTTTTACGGTATAATCTATATTCGACCGGTACAGTCAAGGCGGACTATACCTTGTGTCTTGCCTCATCAGAAACGGTAAGCCGCTTGCGGCCTTTTGCCCTTCTGGATGCCAGAACGCGGCGTCCATTGGCTGTGGCCATTCTTTCACGGAAACCGTGCTTATTTTTTCTCTTCCTTCTTGATGGCTGAAATGTCCTTTTCATTGCATTTATATGTTAATTGTTTATTTTTCGGCGTCTGCAAAGGTACAATTTTTTATCAATTTACAAAACCCATAACTAATCTCCACTCATAGCCCCTTACATAATCAATAATGTATGGGCTGCTGTTGAAAAATGCCATTGTCAAAGATTGAGACGGGGATTGAACACACCTGTTATCCTTGACCCGAAAGTATAAGACAAACCGATGTTGCCGCTTAACTGGTAGCTTGTTGCCCTTCGGCGCTGCTCAAGAAGTATCTCTTCGAGCGAAAGGTCCCCTTTGGGTATAGCTACCTGATCGTTAATAATCTCAAAGCTGCCCCTGAAATTAAGTGACAAACCTTCGATGATTCTCAGGTTCATGTTAGCAAACAATTCAGTTCTGTTTGAGCGGAAATCATGAAAATGGTGAAAGCCAATCAGGCCTGCCCTCACATTGCCCCAGGGCTGACGGAAGTTTGCAGAAGCAATAACCGCCTGTCCGAACAGGATCTCTTCCTCCTTGTCGAAAATCGTCTCCTCATGATAATTGTAGTATCCGGCACCAGCCCTCCATGCAAAGGTTATCGACCGCCGTGTGGCCTCTTGGTATGGATAGAGACTGTATTCAATGGCAGGAGAAATTTCAGCGCTGAACTTCATATTGTCAAATGTGCTGAAAAAAATATCACCGAAACCACCGATTGCCCAGTGATCGCCAATACTCACAATGTGGTAACTGTCAAAGCCTCCTCTGTGTGCAACTGACGTCACCCATCCGTCATCGGTCTTAAAGTTCCTTTCATTATAATTATTGTAAGGCCTTAGCCTTGTACGTGCTTCTGTGGTTATCCTGTCGGCAAATATCCCGTACCTGATATGCAGTGAATTCCTTGTTTCTTCACGGTTAAAATTCCCTCCACCGTAAACTTCTAATATCCAATAGTTCCAGGGATCTTCGACTGCCACCTCGTCATCATCGACCGTAACCGGAGCTGCATCATAGGTAATCCGGACCCTTGCGGCCGCACTCGATGCAGCCATGAACGGAGCCAGTCCCAATTTGATCTTTTCTGTATACCCCCGCCTGGTTTCATCAGATGTATTGGAAGCCGGTGCCCAGTAGGTAAGCTCGTAGTCCATATCAGCGTAGCCGCCGTATCCTATAAATGAGATACTGTATGTGGCGCCGGTAGTGCCTGATGCATGACGTGACATTATGATATGGACATCGGCCATCTCTCTCTCCCTCACATATTCAACCAGGGGGATCTCCTGTCTGATGAAGTCGCCATCAACAAACCGCTCAAGATCCAAAAATATGCTCAACCTGCTGTTAGCTGCGCGCTGCCCGTATACATCGGCCATGGCTCCTCCACTCATTCCAATAATTACCAGCCACATCACAAACAACAATTTCATTCTGATCATAAAAAAAAAGAATTAAAATATTCTATCAATAACATATACTCTATTAAACAAACCGCAATTACCATAAAAATGTTGAGAAAGAACCACAAATGGTGGTTAAAATTAGTTAAATATTCTGAAATCGGTATCTGGATGTACCAGGATTGTCGGGGTGAAAAATTATTATCGGTTATTTTATATCTTTACCCTGACAATTATCCTGGCTGGTAACCGGGAAGATACCAGGCAGGCTCTTTTTAAAAAGAACATCAAACTTATACACATGAGAGCTATCCTGTTCACACTAATACTGTTATATATTGTGCCGGTCATTCATTCCTCAGGAGCACAGTCTCCTGCAAGAGGGATTATAAGCTTCCTTGAGATAATCGACATTGAAACCGGTGAAAGAGAAGTTGTATATTCCGATACCAGCCATTTTGAAGCCCCTAACTGGTCGCCCGATGGCAGCACATTATACTTTAACAGCGGAGGATATATCTATCATATTCCGGTAGAAGGAGGTGAGCCGGAAAGGATTGATACAGGCTTTGCAAACCGGAACAATAATGACCATGTTCTTTCGCCCGGAGGAACACATATGGCAATAAGTCACCACAGCGCAGAAGATGGAGGTGCATCCATAATCTACATAGTCAACATAAACGGAGGTGAGCCGGTAAGGATTACTGATAAAGGGCCCTCCTACCTCCACGGCTGGTCGCCCGACGGGAAAGAGCTGGCCTATTGCGCACTGAGGGACGGCCAGTATGACATTTACGTAATTCCGGTAAAAGGTGGACCGGAAATCCAGTTAACAAATACCACCGCACATGAGGACGGACCTGACTATAGCCCCTGTGGGAACTATATATGGTTCAATTCAGACAGGAGCGGAGTAATGCAGATCTGGAGAATGGAGCGTGACGGAACCAATCCCGTCCAGATGACCTTCGACGAACTTAATGATTGGTTTCCTCATCCCTCACCCGATGGCAGGCACATCGCATTTCTTTCATATGGCAAGGAAGTTGAAGGGCATCCCGCAAACAAAACTGTATGGCTCAGGCTGATGCCTGCCGAAGGAGGAGAGCCGGTTCTTCTTACTGAACTTTTCGGTGGACAGGGGACTATAAACGTTCCTTCCTGGGCGCCAGACAGCAAGCGATTTGCTTTCGTAAGCTATAAACTTATCGACTGAACGCCTGTTTGATAAATTTCCTGCTCCGGGTACGGTTATCATATTACCCTGGCATCCCCGGAAGGTAAAAAAACGATTTTCTTGGTATGAAAATAATCTTCATCAAAGAAACCGGCTATTTCAAAAACCTTTACCCTGTCTTTCCAGGGTGAAAGTTCTGCATCAAGATCGCCCCCTTTCAGGCTGTATATTCCATGAGCAGGTGCAGGAGGGCTGCCGCCTGAAAGCCTGTTTTTGGAAAGTTCTACAAGTTTGGGGAATGCACACACGGCTCTGCTAACCACATAATTAAACCTTTCAGTGATATTCTCGGCCCTTATATGCAAAGCATTAACATTGGCAAGTTTCAACCCGGAGATTATATTATCAACTACCTTGATCTTCTTGGCGGTTGCATCAATCAATGTAAATTTTACACCAGGAAACATTATTGCAAGCGGAATTCCGGGAAATCCCCCGCCGGTCCCTATATCCAGCGCCGTTTCACCGGAAGCGAAATCTATAACTTTTGCCAGGCTCAGTGAGTGCAGAACATGATTTACATAGAGATTGGGCATATCCTTTCTTGAAACCACATTGATCCTGGAGTTCCAGTACCTGTATAGATCCTCGAGCATCTCCAGCCTTTGAACAGCCTGATTGTCAAGATGAGGAAAATACCGGATCAATGTATTGATACCCAATATTTCAGAATTTATGGGGGGTGTTGTTTAAAACATTAAACAGCAAATCCCTTGCCCTGAACAGTTGTGCCTTCACCGTACCAATAGGAAGGTCAAGCTCCTGGGTGATCTCTTCATAGGAATACTCCTTGAAGTACCTGAGCTCAATAAGCTTGCGGTACCTGGGTTTAAGCTTTGACACTATATCAACCATCAGGGTCATTTTCTGCTGATTGATCAGCGTTTCTTCTGGGTCAAGGTTTTCGCACTGGATGCTGTGCGACAGATCCTCATGCTCATCACCATGTGTCTCTATTGAAAGGGGCGCACTCTTTTTCTTGCGCATGAAGTCGATACAATTATTTGTAGCTATCTTAAATAGCCAGGTACTGAAGGCAAAATTGGGTGCATATTGCCCTATACTTTTGAAAGCCTTTCCAAAAGCCTCAATTGTCAGATCCTCAGCATCACTTGGGTTGTTAACCATCTTAAGCAGCATGAAATATATAGCATCGCGATACCGGCCCAGCAATTCTGCATAGGCCTTCTGGTCTCCATCTTTCGCCTTAAGCACCAACTCGTAGTCATACCTGGCCTTATCAGATAGATTTGGGCTTATCTCCATCTACGTTGTTTTTTGGTAATAAAATTCGCGAATACACAGAAGATATTTATTAAAACTATCACTATGTCAAATAATGGCGAAAATAGTAATAATTTTTTTTCATTCAAACGTTTCAAAACCGAATAAAAGATCAACATGCTAATGATCAATCTTGTAGAAAAGACAGCAATTATCCATGGCCATAAGTCAGAACCTGTTACCAGAAGGAAAATGAAAGCTGAATAAAAAAGTAACCGGCTTAGAAACTCAAGCCCCAGCCAAAACATTGTTGACCTCCTGTAGTGAAAGCCGGTGGTAAGATGGCGCCTCTTCTGAGTGATCCATTTTGACCACCCGTCCGGTTGTTCGGACAATGTGTGGGAAAGGTGCGAAACTTCAATCACAGTGTTCTCACTGTTGGCAACCTCATTTATAAACAAATCGTCATCACCAGAATCCAGTTTGAGGTGTGAAGCAAATCCCTTATTGTTGAAAAACAGGGATCTTTTATAGGCCAGGTTCCTGCCTACCCCCATATATGGCAGTCCAGCCAGTGCAAATGTGAGATACTGCAATGCTATATAAAAGGTGTCGAACCTGATTAGCTTATCAAGCAAGCCTTTCCTTCTCAAATAGCCGCCATAGCCAAGAACAATTTCCCTGTCCGGCACAAAGTGTTTCTGCATGAGGGTTATCCAAAGGGGGCTTGCAGGGCGGCAATCTGCATCGGTTAGAAGTACCCACTCATATTTTGCAGCCTTGAGGCCAATTGTCATTGCAAGCTTCTTTCCGTGATTGAATCGCGGATCCCTTTTAATCCGGGTTGTACGAAGGTTCTTATATTTCTTCTTTAAGGTCTCAAGCACTTCACCCGTGTTGTCAGCAGAAGCATGATCGACAACAATTACCTCATAATCGGGATAATCCTGCTCAAGAACAACGGGAAGGTTTTTCTCAAGGTTGCGGGCCTCATCTCTTGCACAGATAACTACAGATACAGGTTTCTCCCCGCCTGTTTCTACGTCGCCATTTTTATAAAAAACCAGACGAACATAGAAAAACAGGTAATAAAAAACCTGGATAAGAAATGTCAGAAAAAATACTCCTGCGCCAATTAACCAGTATAATCCGGTTTGATCTAAGTAAAAAACCACTGTTGAAATTTATATAGGATGTGCAATGTTATCAAACATTTTGTATTTTATCAAATAAGGCTGTCAATATTATTTGGAAGGATCAATGAAAGATAAATATTGCCTGATTTGATTATCTTTGCCAGGCTATTCCGGGAAACACGGTTGCCAGATTATTAGCCATAGAAATAATATCAGAAGCCGGCGGCTTCTGGCAGAATTAATCACCAGCCGTTACATTTCCTGCTTTCTGCAGCAGCAATAGTAACAGGTATTTTTAGTCCGATATGTTTTTTAAAATCAAGGCCAAAGATAGTAATTCCAATGCACGGACAGGAAAAATTTCTACCGGCAGGGGTGAAATTTCCACACCCGTGTTTATGCCGGTCGGTACAGCAGGAAGTGTTAAGGGGGTGAGCAGGTACGAACTGGAGCACCGGATAAAGGCTGAAATAATACTTGCAAACACATATCATCTTTTTCTTCGTCCCGGACTCGATGTCCTTAAAGCAGCAGGAGGAATACACCGTTTTACAGGCTGGGACCGGCCCATACTTACAGATAGTGGCGGTTACCAGGTTTTTTCCCTTGCAGAAAACCGGAAACTTACAGAACAGGGTGCTCTCTTCAGGTCACATATAGACGGCACACAGCATATTTTCACTCCTGAAAAGGTTGTTGACATACAGCGTACAATAGGAGCCGATATAATCATGGCGTTTGATGAATGCACACCATGGCCATGTGACCGTGATTATGCAGCAAAGTCGGCCAACCTGACCCACAGATGGCTGGAGAGATGCTGGCAGCGGTTTTGCGAAACACCCCCCTTATACGGTCATGACCAATACCTTTTCCCTATCGTACAAGGAAGCGTGTACAGCGATCTCAGGAAGGAATCGGCCCGGTATATCAGTAACCTGGGGGCGGAAGGAAATGCTATAGGGGGACTTTCGGTTGGTGAACCGGCCGATGTCATGTATGAAATGGTTGCCGAAGTAAACGAGGTATTACCTGAAGATAAACCCAGATATCTTATGGGAGTGGGTACACCTGTCAATATCCTGGAATGTATAGCCCTTGGAATTGATATGTTCGATTGCGTAATGCCCACAAGAAACGGCAGGAATGGTATGTTATTCACTTCGGAGGGAATTATTAATATAAAAAACCTCAAATGGAAAAATGACTTTTCTGCAATAGATTCCAGTGGTACAAGTGAAACAGGGACACAATATTCAAAAGCCTATTTACGTCATTTAATCGTTTCAGGGGAGATGCTTGGCCCGGTTATTGCCAGTATCCACAATCTGGAGTTTTATATGTGGCTTATTAACCGTGCCAGGGAGCATATCATTGATGGTACTTTTAAATCCTGGAAAAAATCCATAATTCCGTTCATCGGCCGTAAACTATGAACAGATACAGGCTTAAAATACTCGATAGATATATTATCAGGAAGTTTCTTGGAACTTTCTTCTACTCTATATTGCTTATTGTCAGCATAGCTGTAATTTTTGACCTTGCTGAGAAACTTGACAACTTCATAGAGCGGGAAGCACCATGGAGAGCTGTTGTTTTCGACTATTACCTTAATTTCATCCCCTATTTTGCCATACTTTTCAGCCCTCTTTTCACCTTTATCTCTGTCATCTACTTTACCTCCAAAATGGCATATAACACCGAGATAATAGCGATTCTCAGCAACGGGATCAGCTTCAGGAGGCTACTCAGGCCCTATTTTATCTCGGCTTTTATAATTGCGCTTTTCTCATTTATAATGAGCGATATGGTGCTGCCCGGATCTAATGCAAAAAGGCTTGAGTTTGAAGAAAAGTATTACCGGCGACAACCGGCAAGAACGAATATGAGAGATGTGCATAAACAAATTGAGCCGGGAGTCTATATCTATTTTTCAAATTTCAGTCATACATCAAATATTGCTTATCATTTCTCCATAGAAAAGTTTGACGGCAACAAGCTTGTGTCAAAGACCACCTCCGATTACGCACAATACGACACAGCAACGCACACATGGACATTAAGGCAGTATATGACAAGGCAATTCAACGAAAACGGTCAGCAAATAGAGCGGGGCATCAGGATGGATACTATTCTCAATGTGCATCCATCCGAATTCGGACGCCGGGAGAGCATTGTCGAAACCATGAGCCTGAGCGAAATTGATGAATTTATCGAACACCAGCGTATGCAGGGAGCCGATAACATCGACTATTTCCTGGTGGAAAGATACAGCCGTATATCATTCCCGTTTTCCACATTCATACTTACTCTTATCGGGATGTCGCTTTCATCAAGGAAATTGCGGGAAGGCATCGGTCTGCATATAGGTATAGGGCTGCTGTTGAGCTTCTCATATATACTCTTCATGAGATTCAGCACAATGTTCTCTGTGATCGGACCGTTAAGTCCCTTGCTTGCTGTATGGTTACCAAATGTTTTGTATGCAATAATTGCATATGTAATATACAGGCTTGCACCAAAATAGGTCGTTATTAAAGACATTTTTAACACACCTGTTGATGAGGCGGCCCAATTATATAAGTGAAGCAATATTATGATCACCCTTCAAAATTCACATGGCTTTTCAGAGTTAATAATCAGCCTACTAACTATAACACTTACAACATATCAAGCCGAAAATTTTTTTTATAATGTATGATTTTGTAATGTTGTATTCGAATTTGATCAACCCGGCCCGATGCATTTTAGAGTAAAAGGCCGGCATGTTTCAATTAACCAAATAATCTGTATATGGGATTAAAAAGAAAGATCCTTGAATTGCACAAGAAAAGAGAAGCAGTGCTGAAAGGCGGAGGCGATAAAGCAATTGAAAAGCAAGCCGCCATGGGCAAAATGACTGCCCGGGAGCGTATAATTTCTCTGTGCGATCCGGATTCATTCCATGAATACGACCTCTTTGTCGAACACGAAGCAAGAGATTTTGACATGGATAAAAAGGTCCTTCATGGCGATGGGGTAATAATTGGCACAGGGACCATCCACGGTGCCCCGGTCTGCCTGTTTGCGCAGGATTTTACAGTAGCCGGTGGTTCTCTGGGTATGATGCATGCAAGAAAAATTACAAAAATAATGGATCATGCCCTGAAGATGAAGGTCCCTCTGATAGGCATCAACGACTCTGGCGGAGCAAGGATACAGGAAGGAGTGAACTCGCTTGCAGGATATGGCGAGATTTTCTTCAGGAACACCCTCTCTTCCGGAGTAATACCCCAGATATCGGTAATACTTGGGCCATGTGCAGGCGGAGCTGTATATTCGCCGGCGCTGACAGATTTCGTATTTGTAGTTGACAAGATATCCAAAATGTTCATTACGGGTCCTGAAGTTATTAAAACCGTACTTGGAGAAGAGATATCAATGGAAGATCTCGGAGGTGCTCGTGTTCACAGCGAAATTACAGGTAATGCACATTTCTTCGCGAAAAGCGAAGCAGAATGTTTTAACCAGATCAAGAAACTTGTATCCTTCATCCCCTGGAACAACATGAAAAAAGCCGCCAGGGTTGAACCGCGTGAACCAAAGCCCGAATACAAAATATCAGATATTGTACCCGGAGATCCACGGCAGCCATATGATATAAGAGATGTGATCAAGGCTATAGCCGACGATTCGGATTTCTTCGAGATACAGGAGATGTGGGCGTCAAACATGGTTATTGGCTTTGGAAGAATGAACGGAGAAACAATTGGGTTTGTAGCAAACCAGCCACTGGTACTTGCGGGGGTTCTGGATGTTGACTCATCTGATAAAGCTGCAAGGTTCATTCGTTTTTGCAATGCATTCAATATACCAATAATCACGCTTGTAGACCTGCCGGGTTACCTGCCTGGCATTGATCAGGAACATGCGGGAGTTATCAGGCATGGCGCAAAAGTACTATATGCATACAGTGAGGCTACTGTTGCCAAAATGACAGTCATTCTCAGGAAAGCCTATGGAGGCGGATATATAGCGATGAGTTCCAGGCATCTGCGCGCCGACTTTGTGTTTGCATGGCCAACAGCAGAGATTGCAGTTATGGGCCCGGAAGGAGCTGCAAACATAATTTTCAGAAAAGAGATCATGGAGTCCAAAGATCCTGACAAGACACGCAAACAAAAAGTAAAGGAATACAAGGAAAAGTTTGCCAATCCTTATGTGGCTGCTGCAAGAGGTTATGTCGATTCTGTAATTGAGCCTGAAGAGACAAGAAAGCTGTTGCTGCACGCTATTGAGGTATCAGGGAACAAATCGGTCTTCCTGCCAAACAAAAAGCATGGAATTCCTCCATTCTGATGTTGGTATGTTGCAAAATAAGGGCTGCGTCCTTCTTGAGATGCATCCCTTTCACAAAACTTAATATACCTGCATCCGTATTACCTGGATTTACAACATAAACAGTATGAAAAGGACTGATTGCGAAGACAAAAAGATAAGATGCCGTTCTCTCTGCATTGACGGCACAAAATATCGTACAACGCTTCACAAAAAATATGAAAAAAGAGCCCCATGGATGAAACCGGAAAAGAATAAGGTTTATTCATTCATACCCGGTACAATCCTGAAAGTTTTCGTAAAGGAGGGCCAGTGTGTCAGAAAAGGCGAGGATCTTCTGACGCTTGAAGCAATGAAGATGCAGAACCTGATAAAGAGTCCGGTTGAGGGCATTGTGAAATCGTTAAATGTTAAAGAGGGGGTTAAAGTTCCCAAAGGTAAGCTAATGGTTGAGCTTGGGTTTAACCAGGATATGGAAGATACATAAAAGACAGAATAGTACCGGATAAATCTCTAATCCAGCAAACCGCTCCAAACAAACATATCCTTAAACTCGTCTTTTATTTTGCCGGTATTTGCATTTCCGGGAAAAATGCCATAGACAGCTGAACCACTACCGGTCATCGATGCATATAAAGCGCCTGCATTGTTGAGCTTGTGCTTGATATCGCCAATTATCGGATACGCCTGGGAGACAGGACCTTCGAAGTCATTAGCGATTCTTTTATCCCATTGCGACGGATCCGGACCCAATACCTCCCGCAGGGGGCTCCTGCCCTTTATTAACCCAACCTTACTGTATGCCCAGGCTGTATTCACCCTGATGCCCGGGAACACAATTATAATGCTGTAACCGGCAAGATCAATGCCGGCATGCTCAAGGATCTCTCCACGGCCTTCGGCATACATAGGCCTGTTATAAATAAAAAACGGGCAGTCACTGCCAGTGCGGGCCGCCAGTGAGGCCATTTCACTTTCTGATAATCCGGCTTTTAACAATTCATTTACGGTCCTGATAACAAATGCAGCATTTGATGATCCTCCACCAAGTCCGGCACCCTGGGGTATTACCTTGTGCAGGTGGATTCTGAGTCCGCCGGTACTTATAATTTTCTGCAGTTCACCCAATGCCAAAAAGCACAGATTGTCATGAGGCTCAACATCAATAAGATCTCCGGTACATACAAAAGCATGTTCAGCCTTTCTACCCATTGGCAATATCTCAATTATATCAGCCAGGCCGACCGGATAAAACAGAGTTTCTATATTATGATAGCCGTCTTCCCTCTTTCCCGTGACATGTAGTCCTATATTTATCTTGGCATTTGAAAAGCAGATCATCTGTTTTTTATGTTTTGAACAAATAGGATGTTTTTTTCAACATCCATTTGTTTAAAAAGAAAATTTGTTACTCTTCAGAACGCATGGGTTATTTTTTAACTTTGAGCTTTGCCGGAAGAAAGACAAATATAATGGAAAAACCTGTCAAAAGTAGTTTCTCAAGGTTACAACCCGTTCAGGATTATGGGAAAGTTCCCCCCCAGGCGATAGAACTGGAAGAAACCGTACTTGGAGCAATAATGCTGGAGAAGGATGCGCTTATCGCAGTTCTTGACCTTCTTAAGCCCGAAAGCTTCTACAAGGAAGCACATCAGAAAATTTATTCTGCAATTATGAAGCTATCGCTTGAGGAAAAGCCGATAGATATCCTTACCGTTACTGAGGAGCTTAAAAAGCAGAAACAACTGGAAGCTGTCGGAGGTGCATTCTATATTACACAATTAACAAGCCGTGTTTCATCAGCTGCACATATTGAGTACCATGCAAGGATTATAGCACAAAAATTCATACAGCGGGAACTGATCAGAATTTCGTCTGAGATACAAAACCGTTCCTATGATGAAAGCAGCGATGTTGACGACCTTCTTGATTATTCAGAGACAGAGCTTTTTAATATTGCAGAAGGGAATATAAAGAAAGAGACGCTCAGGATAAATGTTCTCATTAAAGAAGCAATTAATCAGATTGAAGAATCGGGTAAACGGGAAGATAACCTCAGTGGTGTCCCCAGCGGTTTTACAAAGATAGACCGGATAACCTCAGGCTGGCAGAAGTCCGACCTGGTTATTGTTGCTGCCAGGCCATCTATGGGAAAGACAGCATTTGTGCTTTCAATGACCAGAAACATTGCGGTTGAGCATAAAAGACCAGTTGCCGTATTTTCCCTTGAGATGTCATCAATACAATTGGTCAACAGGCTAATTGTAAGCGAAACCAAGCTTCCGTCAGAAAGGATAAGAAATGGCAAACTTCATGATTATGAGTGGGAGCAGCTTGAGATAAAGATTAAAAATCTTGTTGACGCACCTATTTTTATTGACGATACACCTGCTATATCAATATACGAACTAAGGGCAAAGTGCCGCAGGCTGAAAAGACAGCACGACATCGAACTCATAATTATCGACTACCTTCAGCTTATGACCGGGACATCAGAAACAAGAGGGAACCGTGAACAGGAAGTTTCTACCATATCGCGATCATTGAAGGCAATTTCAAAGGAACTGAATGTGCCGGTAATTGCCCTTTCACAGTTAAACAGAGCTGTTGAAACCAGGGGAGGGACAAAACGGCCTCAGCTTTCCGATTTACGCGAGTCCGGGGCTATTGAACAGGATGCTGATATGGTATTGTTTATTCACAGGCCTGAATACTACGGTTTCCTCGAAGATGATGATGGTAACTCAAATATAGGTATTGCCGAAATAATAATTGCCAAGCACAGAAACGGGCCTATTGGTGATGTCAAGCTTAAATTCAACTCAGAGTCTGCCAGTTTTACCGAATTGGATGATGATCTCCAGTCACTTGGAGACGACATGTCCATAACGCTGGGCTCAAAAATGAATGAAGACAATGAGTTCTCAAAGGGATTCGACACTAAAGGCAATATTGACTTTGATAACGAACCACCCCCCTTTTAAGATGAACCGGCCATGACGATATTTTAAATATGACCGGGAAACTTCTAATTCATTTTATCTGGTCAAACTCACATGCAATACTTGCTTGTTTCAGAAAATACAATGATTTTTGCAATTGAAAAAAAATGATAACAGGTACTGTTAAAAGCATGTAAAAAACGGCCAAAGGCCAGCGTCACACAAACTCCGTAATTGTTTTGATATGAGCAGCTTTAAAGATTTCGGTTTTCATCCGTTGATTCATGAAAGTATTGATGCAATGGGCTTTCAGAAGCCAACCCCGGTTCAGGCCGAAACAATACCAGTAATTCTTGAAGGCAGGGACCTTATAGCATGCGCCCAGACCGGAACCGGGAAGACTGCTGCCTTCCTTCTGCCTGCACTACAGAGTATTGTTGAGAATAATAATTTTGAGGGCACCAGGCTCCTTGTGGTCGTGCCTACAAGAGAGCTGGCGATGCAGATAGATCAGCATCTTCAGGGTTTTTCTTATTTTATACCGGTAAGTTCAGTAGCCGTGTTTGGAGGAGGTGACGGCGATACGTGGGAACAGCAAAAGTCTGCCATTGCAGCCGGTGTGAATATTATAATCGCCACACCAGGCAGGTTGATCTCCCTTATTAGCCTTGAGTATCTGAAAGCAGAAAATCTGGATGTCCTTGTCCTTGATGAGGCAGACAGGATGCTTGATATGGGCTTTTACGACGACATAATAAAGATCATAGGGGCCCTCCCAAAAAACAGGCAAACTCTTATGTTCTCTGCAACCATGCCTCCCAAGATAAGGCAGCTTGCCAAAAAGATACTAACCGAACCGGCAGAAATTACAATTTCAATAGCCAAACCTGCAGAAGGAGTTTTACAGGGAGCATACCTGGTATATGACGAACAGAAGCAAGCTCTGATAATGGATCTTCTGCATGACAAACCCGATTTAAAGAGTATCCTCATATTCTCTGCAACAAAAAAAAATGTCAAAACACTGTACAGGCAATTAAAAGCCGACGGCTTCATCTGCGGGTCAATTCACTCCGATTTGGAGCAGCGGGAAAGAATATCTGTCCTTAACGACTTTAAAAACAGAAAATTCCAAATACTGGTGGCGACAGATATAGTTTCAAGAGGTATAGATATAGATAGCATAGACCTCATAATTAATTATGATGTTCCGGCTGATGCTGAGGACTATGTGCATCGCGTAGGCCGAACGGCAAGAGCCAGCCAGACGGGGGTCGCACTGACATTCATAAACCAGAAGGAAGTGAGAAGTTTCAGAAACATCGAGCGCCTCATCGGGAACGAAATCCACAAGCTACCCTTACCTCCTCATATAGGTAAAGGACCCGAATATAAAGAAAGGGCACCCTCACATTCAGGGAAAAGA
>SLRB01000051.1 GCA_007131165.1 Bacteroidales bacterium
CTGCACCAGCTTGCTTACTTTAGACCTGATGAAGTTGACAAGCTTAATGTCAGCATCAAACCTTACCGAATGAATTTTAATATCCATATTGCTTTCCTCCTCTTGTTTTATGCTCTCGGATGAGCCTGTTTATAAATCTTTTTAAGCTTCTCAAATGAATTGTGCGTATAAACCTGGGTCGCGGCAAGGTTTGCATGACCGAGAAGATCCTTGATCGCATTCAGGTCGGCACCGTGATTAAGCATATGTGTTGCAAAAGTGTGCCTGAGCATATGGGGCCCCCTTCGTTCGACTGTGGTAATCAGCCTCAGGTAGTTCCTGACGACCCGGTATACCAGCTCAGGATACAGTCTCTTATTGCTTTGGGTAACAAAAAACGGAGAACCGGGCGTATCATACCCTAATTCCTTCTTCTTTACAGCAGAATACTCTTTTAAGGTGTTTACAAATGCTGTTCCGACAGGCACATATCTCTGCTTACCTCTCTTACCGGTAACCCTTATGGTCATACCCGCCATATCAACATCGCCGTTATTCAGTTTTATGAGCTCCGAACGCCTCATGCCGGTAAACCAGAGCATTTCGATGATAAGTCTGTCCCTTACCCCTTTATAATCGCTCCCAAAGTCAACATCGTCAAGCAGCCGGTTAAGTTTTTCCTCGGGGATAAATCCGGGCAGGCGCCTGCCGTCTCTGGGTATAGTGATCTTCAGAACCGGGTTGGATCTGACCTCACCGGTCCTGACCATATAACGGTAATAGGAAGCGAGGGTGGAGATTTTTCGCCTTACAGTGCTAACAGCCACATTTCCCTCCATCATATGCACTATCCAACTTCTTATGTACCTGTGTTCGTTGCCTGCCATTTGCCTGTCAACTCCCTCAGACATGAGGAAGGATAAAAACTGGTTCAGGTCGTTCTCATACGCATTCAGCGTATTATCGGAGTAACGCCTTTCGGTTTTCAGATAGGTAATGAAAGTTTCAATGTGCATGATGCATTGGAAAAAGTTGTATGACCTGTTAAAAGTTTGCAGTTACCCTGACAAACCGGGCAGGGCAAACTATTCTTCTTCCCTCTGCAACTTCTGGATGTATATAGCTTTCTTAATCTGCTCCCTGCGTTTAACGGAAGGTTTTGCAAAAGCCTGGCGGCTTCTAAGTTCCTTCACAACACCGGTCTTCTCAAATTTCCTCTTGAATTTCTTTAAAGCCCTCTCGATGTTTTCGCCTTCTTTGATTGGTACAACGATCATATGCAATTTTTTTAGTGAGCCGCAAAATTATTATTAATTCTATTTAATTCAAAACTTTTTTAAACCGCTTAATTCTCCTGGCCATAAATTTACGAAATTTTCACTTAAAAGTCCACGAAAAAAACCCTAAAATACCTCCTGGTCATTCGTAACCTTCCAGGTAAGGAGCCAGCCTTCCCGTCTCCTGTGCATTAAACAGCGGAGACACCATAAGGTCATCAGCTGAAATTATTTTCCCGCTTTCGCGGAAACGAAATATCCAGGCCACCTGTTCATAGCTCAGGTACGGATGCCTGAGCAGGTCGCTGAACCCGCCCCCGGCAAGATTAAGTTTTGAAACCAGTCCGCGATCAGCAGCCAGATAAGGATTTATCTGCAAAAACCTTGCCGTATCGATACCGTAAACTTCAAGCAACTGACCGGTACAATAATACCCTCCCAGGAGATCCCTGTACCTGATTATCCTGCGTGACAAAACCGGGCCCAGTCCCCTGACAGACATCAGGCAGGCAGTATCGGCACTGTTAAGCTCCACTACTAAACTAACGGGTGATGCAGCACCCCGCCCGGATAAAAGCTGCCCCTCATCAGGAGTCCGGTTTCGCCGGCCTGCCATACCCGTACTGAAATCAGGAGCCCCGTCAGCTAAAGAACCGGCTCCCGCACCATTACCTGCCCTTGTGTCATGGCCTTCTGCGGTATCATGAAGTATGCCGGGAGAATTATTGTCACTGTTGGCAACCCTGCCTTCAGAATCACTTTCTGCACCATAATATAGTCCTTCGGCAGCCTCACGGCGGCTCCCTGCCAGATATCCGTTACCGCCTACGGTCTTTGTAGTGTCCGGCCACCCGTAAAAAGCCGCCACCATTTCATAAAAATCAGGACATACCTCAAAGGAACGGGGCCCTCTCACTGTTTCATAAAGCCAGGGTAATACAAGAAGCCCTGCCAATATCGCCGAAAGCATCACTGCCCCGTTCCTCTCCGAACGGGTAAATGTGAAATACCTTACCAGCCACCCGCGAATTTTTGGTAATACCGCCATTGATTTTAAACACTTAAAGAAAAATAATATAATATAGTAAAATCCGGTCAGAAAAACAATAGCTGTTAATGGCAATATGCAGTGAACCAGCCGGGAAATTTAAATGGGAAGGGAAGGGCGGAAACCTGCCATCAATTACCTGTAGGGCCTTATTTCGCCCTCCCTGCGCTTTCTCAGGTAAGCATCAAGGTCTCTTTTGACCTCAGGGGCCAGTATCAACAGTCCCGCGATATTCGGAAAAGCAAGGCTGAGTATCATCATATCAGAAAAATCGATAACAGAGCCGAGGTTTGAAGACGACCCCACAACGATAAAAAAGAGGAACAGGAGCTGGAACGTTACCGCAGCCACCCTTTTGCTGCCAAAGAGCCGCACCGAAAAACCGCCAAGCAGAAAATCAAATCCCTTCAGTCCGTAATACGACCAAGATATCATGGTGGAGAATGCGAAAAGCAGAATTGCAAGTCCCAGTAAATAAGGAAACCAGCTAAAAACAGTCGCGAACGCAGCCGAGGTAAGCGGAGCTCCCTCCAGTCCCCCGGGATTTTCGTACATCCCGGTAAAGATGATCACCATGGCAGTCATGGTGCAAATAACAACAGTGTCTATGAACGGCTCGAGCAGTGCAACCAGCCCCTCGCTAACAGGCTCATCGGTCTTTGCCGCCGAATGGGCTATCGATGCAGACCCCAGTCCCGCCTCGTTGGAAAAGGCCCCGCGCTGAAAGCCGGTAATAAGCACCCCGATTACACCCCCCTTGAGAGCAGGGGCAGAAAAAGCACTGGTGACTATCAGCGAGAACACCTGTCCTACCTGCCCGATATTCATCAGTATAATAACCAATGATGTGCCGACATAGAGAACAGCCATAAAGGGGACTATCCTTGATGTCACCCTGGCTATGCTTTTTATCCCTCCAATGATCACTATGCCAACCAGGAAAGCCAACACCAGGCCAAACACAAAGCCCATCCTTTCCATTGGCGGGAAAAGGTATACCAGTTGGGAAAATGCCTGGTTGGACTGGAACATGTTGCCGCCTCCAAATGAAGCGACCACCATCATTACAGCAAAGATAAAAGCAAGCACCTTGCCGGTGTACTTAAGATTTCTTTTTGCAAGTGCATCCCTGAGGTAATACATCGGCCCACCGCTCACCTCGCCGTTATCATCTATCACCCGGTATTTCATGCCCAGGGTACATTCCGTGAACTTGAGCGACATACCGAAAAATCCCGCCATGATCATCCATAGCGTTGCACCCGGTCCGCCGATAGCCATGGCAATTGCCACGCCGGCAATATTGCCCAGGCCCACGGTAGCCGAAAGTGCTGTGGCAAGAGCCTGGAACTTTGAAACCTCTCCCATGTCGCCCGGCCTGTCATACTTTCCGCATACCAGGCCCACAGCATGCCTGAATCCCCTGACATTTATAAATCCCATCCTCAGGGTAAAAAAAGCACCGCCAATTATAAGCCATATTACCACAAGAGGTATCCTTGCACCCGTATCAATGCCCAGCGCTGCCACAGGATCCCAGAAAAGCACGGCTGAAAGCATTTCAACCACTGGCTCGAACCAGGCATTAATCTTTTCGGCTGTGGTAAATTCCGGTGTCATGAATCTTTCTTTGCAGGATCAGATAACGGCATTGATTATAAACGAAGCAGGCCGAGTCCGTAAATAAACACCAGGGCAATTGCCACGGGAGCGACAAAACGCACCAGGAACATGAATATGGGAAAATATGCAAGTTTATAGGCACCTTCATTGGATATCTCCTTACGTGAGGAGGCTGAACCGAGGTACCAGCCTACAAACATCACGATAAAAAAGCCCCCGAGCGGCAGCAGCAGGTCAGATGCAGTAAATTCCATAAGATTGAAAAAATCCATTCCAAAGATGCTCACATCCGACATTATCCCGAACGAAAGAGTGCAGAATACCCCGAGGACAGTTATCATCACGGCGGCAAATACAGTGGCCATCTTCCTGGTAAGGCGGAGCTCCTCAACAAAATAGGCCACTACCACTTCAAGAACCGAAATTGACGATGTAAGGGCTGCAATAGCCAGAAGAACAAAGAATATAAGGGCAAAGTAATACCCGCCGGGCATCTGCAGAAAAATGTTGGGCAGAGTTATAAATACCAGTCCCGGCCCCTCGCCCGGGTCAATACCAAAAGCAAATACGGCAGGGAATATGGCGATACCCGCCATAAGGGCAATGATAGTATCGGCAGCAGAAACCTGAACTACAGTTCCGGGCAGGTTCTCCTTTTTCCCGATATATGAGCCATAAGTTATAAGGGTACCCATGCCCAGGCTCAGGGAGAAGAAGGCCTGGCCCAGGGCGCTCAGGAAGGCATCGGCCGACAGTGCCGAGAAGTCGGGCCTGAACAGGAATGCCAGTCCCTCACCGGCACCCGGAAGGGTAACCGACCTTATGCATAATATTATTATCATAAGTACGAGAACCGGCATCAGCACCTTAGTATATTTCTCAATACCTTTCTTTATACCCGCGGCAACTATCCACGCTGTGAGCACCATGAATATAAGCTGCCAGAAGAGCGGCCGCCAGGTGCCCGCGATAAAAGTACCGAACATCAAATTAAGCCCGGTTTCATCAGTACCTGCAAAAGCATTGGTAACCGATTTGAAAACATATTCGAGTGTCCATCCGGCAACGGCGCTGTAAAAGGAAAGAATCAAAAAAGCTGCCGCCACCCCCATCATTCCAACAAAATACCACGGTGTTCCCGGTGATAGTTTCCTGAATGAACCTATAGCATTGCGCTGTGCTTTCCTGCCGATAGTAAATTCAGACAGCATAACCGGCAAGCCTATAGCTATAATGAATATAAGGTACACCAGCAGGAAGGCCCCTCCCCCGTTTTCACCTACCACGTATGGGAACCTCCATATATTCCCAAGTCCGACTGCCGATCCGGCGGCTGCTGCAATAATCCCGAACCTGCTTCCAAAGCTGTCACGGGGGGTAAAATCAGATTCGCTCATCCAGGTAAATTTTTAAACATTATTATCGGGCCGCAAGATTAAAATTTTTGGCGTTTTATACAAACAAAAAATTAAAACGGGTATCCTATCCCGATATTGAAAGCAATATCATCTTTGAAATTCAATGTCCTGTTCACGGGTATCCACCTGCGGCCATCCGGCCTGGCAGGATCGCGCAACTTGACTCCCATATCGAGGCGGAAAATAAAGAAAGAAAAATCAAATCTAAGTCCCATCCCGGTACCCACTGCTATTTCATTGTAAAACCTGTCAAAACTGAATACAGCCCCTTCCCGGCCGTCGTTGTCGTCAATCGCCCAGATATTCCCGGCATCGAGAAACAATGCACCTTCCAGCAGCCAGAACAGGCCGAACCTGTACTCAATGTTGGCCTCCAGCTTTATATCGGCGGTACGGTTAGGAAACGACCGGTCAGCCGGCTCGTGGAAAGAACCGGGGCCAAGCGAACGCACCTGCCATGCCCTTATGCTGTTGGCCCCTCCGGAGAAATATTTTTTCTCAAAAGGAAGCGCAGTTGAATTTCCGTATGGCAGTCCGGCACCCGCAAAAAAACGGTAGACAAGGGTATTTTCATCAGCCAGTACATTGTAGAACCTGAGATCTGCATCAGTCTTGAAATACTGTGCAAAGCCGGTTCCGAATACCCTGTAATATCCGTCTTCTCTGGGTCTGTCGGCAATACTGCTGTATGCTGCAAGGATATTACCGGCAATCTCGGCATTATACCTGAAAAAAACGAAATCACTTGGCCTCCTGATATCCTGATTATTGAATATAAAGCTGTAGTTTGTTTCCGAAACCATATGGTCTCTGAAACTTGCCTCAAGATTATAGCGGCGTATTATTTCAAGGAATTCGGGTGTTGCGTACGGGAGCCTAACCAGGTTAACCTCCACCGGGTTAATTATATGGGTGGTGAATTCCGATCCCCTCCATGTATATCCGAAACCGGTATTGGCGATGGTCCGCGTATAGTCGGGCCTGAGCTGGTAATTATAAGCCATGGTAATGTTTGTACGCGGATTATAGCGCCTTACAAAACTGACTGATCGTATCGGCAGCATGAAACGCGGTATCTGCAGCCCGGCCTCCGCCCCGTATTCATAGGTATTCCTGAACGATCTGCCGTGTGTTTCGCCCAGGGTCTCTATCGAGCCTTTTATCCTGAAATCGAATATCTCCGCACCGCCGAAAAAGTTCCTGTGCTGGTATGCAATGTTACCACCAAATCCAAAATCGCCCGATGAGTTTGTACCCTCCAGTTCAATGGTATAGGACTGCAGGTTGAAGGGAGTCAGCTGGATCCATGCATCAAGCCTGGGAAGGTTGTCTTCCGGTTGATCCGGGTTTCTCGTCGCGCTGCCGGTTTCGCCATTAAGACCGTCCATGTGCAAAGAAATGTCCGGGTCTGACCGGCCGTTCATGTGAATAGCGGCAGTATCAAACGCAGTGGAGTTCCCGGTGCGGTTAACACCGCCGGCAGCAGGCATCACATCTTCTCCGTTCCGGTTATCCCCCCCGGTACTATCCAAAGCATCTTCATCCTGTGGGGTACCGCCTTCCGGCTCTCCCGGCACAGGCAGTACTGTGTCATCAAGCGGAATGCCCATGCCGCTTTCTATAAACCTGATATTGACGAGCCTGAATAACCTGAGTGCAAAAAGGTGCCGGTATGTCCGGTCTTCGTTCTCCTTCATGTAAAGATCGCCCGGAAGAACATGTGTGGATTGTGCAAGCACCCGTGCACTCACCGGCATCTCATCGCTGTATAGGTA
Source organism: Bacteroidales bacterium (assembly GCA_007131165.1). GTDB lineage: Bacteria > Bacteroidota > Bacteroidia > Bacteroidales > PUMT01 > PXAP01. The sequence continues at coordinate 7,121 of SLRB01000051.1, forward strand.
ATGCATATCGCGGAACAACAGGGTGTCAAAGTGATGGTAATACTCATCTGGCCTGTCAATGGCATCCCTCGGGTTATAAGAGGGTAAGATATACACATCACCTATGCGGTATCTCCTGTGCGGAACAAGAGAAATCGTACCGTCCTCCCCCCTCTCCCTGAAACGGCTGATACCGAGGGTCAGGTCGACGCCACGGTTGCCTGCCGTGGTATCGGCATTGAAAAACACATGTTCCCGGGTAAAATAATAATAACCCTGATTTCGCAGGTATTCTTCAATCCTGATGCGCTCTTCCTGCAATATGTCCACGTCAAAGACAACCCCCTTGCCAATAAGCGAGTTGACAGTATCGGCGAGGATCAGTTCCCGTAGCCCCTCATCCTCAAAAAGGTAGTCCATCCCTGCAATATGGTAAGGCTCTCTCGGCTCTATCCGGTATGTTACCACCGCCCTCTTTCTCCTGAAACGGACGGTATCGTCAACCTGTGCATTATAATATCCCTTGTTACGGAGGTATTGCTGCAACTGGTTTGATGACCGTTCTGTAATGAATGAGTCGTAAATAACCGGCTCCTCTCCTATCCGTCTCAGCCAGTTGTGAGGCCAGCCGTCCTTCTGGGGGTTGGCCATATTGTAGAGCCACAGGTGGAACCTTAAGCCCAGTATACGCTTGTTGGGCCTCTGCCTGACGTACCTTCGCAGCTCATCCCTGTCGATATCGTTTGCCGGTGCATCTATCCTGTAACGGTCAAGAAGGTGGTTACTTTCGGGTATATGGCGGGCAGGCCGGCAGGAGAAGAGCCCCGCGGCCAGAAATACAAGCGCCGGTATAAGGAAACGGCTCCTGCTATTTGACAGTTTTGCAACCAATTTTTTTGAAAAACGGATTCACTTGTTTACATTGCCGGCAAATGTACATGAATTTTGCATTTTTTGAGTATCCTTTGAAAGTCAAATATTGCATGCAAAATCGACGAAGTCAATTTTTTTTCCTCCAAATCCTATACAGACAGATGAAAAAAAACTTACTTAAGATTCAGGCCTGCCAGAAAGCTCTGCATTCACCGTAAAAATAACAATAATCATGCCCGGAACAGCAACAATCAAATTTATAAACTCGCTGAAGCAGAAAAAATACCGCAGGCAGCACAACCTCTTTGTAGTGGAAGGTGAAAAGATGGTCGATGAGCTTCTGGCAAGCTGTTTTGAAACGGAAGCCGTTTATGCCACTAAACAGTGGCTCGACGAAAAGGGCATCCCACCATCAGGCCCCGGAAAATCAGCATCCCCGGGGTCAGGGCAGCAGGGTTCAGGTCGCGGCTGTCCGGTCCGCACTGAACGCGGAGCCGGAAACACCGGGGTAAAAAATTCAGAGTACGGAAACACATGGCAAAAAGACCAGGCAGGCAATGACACCAGATCTGAAAGTCCGGTCTCAGAAGGTTCGGGAAAGCATGATGACGGCAGGTTGCCTTTCCCCGTTTACCAGATCGGCGAAAAGGAGCTTTCGCGCGCCAGCAGCCTCACCACCCCCAACAAGGTGCTTGCCATAGCCCGTATCCCACAGTTCGAGCCTGATCTGGCCGCCATGAAAAATACACTTACCCTGGTACTTGACAGGGTGCAGGATCCCGGCAACCTGGGCACCCTGATCAGGTCGGCTGACTGGTTCGGGGTGGACACCCTGCTCCTATCCGAAGATTCTGCCGAGGTCACCAACCCCAAGGTGGTCAGGTCCACTATGGGCTCAGTATTCCGTGTCAGGTACCACTATGCGCACCTTCCCTCACTTCTGGCCTCGCCAGAATTGCAGGGCATACCCGTTTACGGCGCATTTGCAGGCGCAGGACCGGTATGGTCGCATCCGCTGTCGCCGGCCGGCATGATCGTTCTGGGAAACGAATCACAGGGCATTACCCCTGAAGTGCGGAAGCTGATAAACCACCGCATCGGCATTCCCGCCGCCCGTCCCCGCGGCGGGCCCGAATCGCTCAACATTGCAGTTGCGGGCAGCATTATTCTTGCTGAGTTCAGGCGAAGAAACTGCTAACGAGGCACCATTTGATAAATACCGTCCACCGGTTAAAAACAGCCTTCTCACGGCTCTTTCATACATTGATGACCATATGCCGGCGACCAACAGTAATAAAATCGTTAAACCCAGACTATCCGCCACCGGAGGTGGTGGCTTTTACCCCGATTTTTGCTGCGCACCGCGAATTTTTTCAGCGCACATGCCTATCGGACAAAGCCCCGCCATAACATGACCGCGCCATAAGGACGCGGGTTTAGATGAACAAAAAAGCGGGCAGCACAAAGTGCCGCCCGCCCTGAATATACTGCAGGTTACAACTTCAGGTCAGAAGCTGAAACCTATCTTTACCATAGGCA
>SLRB01000218.1 GCA_007131165.1 Bacteroidales bacterium
TACCGCCTCCTGGGAAAAGGCACCGGCAACAACCAGTGCCATTGCAATCGATGCCTGGTAGATGAGGGCGGGTTGGGGACTGTTACGGTGGTGGTTCCATCTGCCCATGAACCCGAACAGCCTGAAGTCGCGCCCGATAGCGTAGTTGGTGCGTGCCCCTGTAATGATAGTTGCATTGGCCGTTGAAAGGGCGGCAAAAATTACAATAATAACCACCAGTATTGAGCCTCCGGCACCGAACACCCTCTCAGTGAGGTCATACCCCACCGTTGACGCCCCCTGTAATGTTTCAAAACCGAGCACATGCAGATAGGCAAGGTTTATCATCACATAAAGCCCCGTTATTACCACAATTCCTAAAACAAGCGCCCTGACAATGCTTCTTCTGACGTTGCGCAGCTCGCCGGTAAGGTAGGCGGCCTCGCTCCATCCTCCGTAGGTTAGCAATACAAATATCATTGCGGCGCCGGGAGCCCCGCCCGAGAACAGCTGCCCGCCCTTCCCCGAAAGGGTGATCCCGGAAACGGCCTCACCGGAAGTAAAAAGCAGTGCAGAAACACCTATTACAACAATTGTTGCAACAATTACTGATGCAAGGATGCTCTGGGCACGGCTTGAATGGATGGTACCCATGATATTGAGGCCGGTAAGCACCATCACAGCCAGCGCGGCATAAATCGAAGAGCTGTAGGGCCCGAGGTTCAGCAGAAGCGAGGCAAAATCGCCGAGGATGAAGGCAATAAGCGCAAGCGAGCCGGTTTGTATTACCGTCATCCTGCCCCAGGAGAGGAAAAACCCTGTCGCGGGTCCGAATGCCCTCCTGAGGAAATAGTACTCACCTCCGGCATCGGGCATGGAAGAAGATAGTTCGGCATAGCAGAGTGCCCCCATCAATGAGACCAGTCCCCCCACTACCCAGAAAAGAATGAACTGAAGTTCGCTTGCAGAATTGAGCGCCACGATCGGTGGAAGACGGAAGATCCCTATACCCACAACGATACCTACCACTACAGCCATCGAGCTGAGTGTGGTGAATGTGGGAGCCGGTCCGGAACCGCCGGTGGACTGTGTCATCGTCCGGTAAGGGTTGCAGACCAGTTTTCGACTGACCTTGAAGTGGTGCCCCGGACAAGTACTTTGCCGCTTATTTTGTTTTCATCAATCCTTCCGCTGAACATATAGCGGTCGCCGCTGCGGCGGTCAACAGCGGCAAAACTGATCCTTTCACCCTTGAGCAGGGGCTCCTCAACCACAAGAGGCCGGCCGGCAGAAGCCATATTGACCGTTATATTCTGGAACTCCTGCTTTACATCCATAGTAAAGTTCCTGCCGGCGGTATTCCATTCCCAGGTTCCTCTCGCATTTGCAGGAATCACCCAGTAGTAAACATGCCGGTTATCAATAACCAGATGCTCATCGGCTTCCCAGCTGCCCATGCTGAAACTGTGCGAAACGATCCTTGTCCCCGGCCTCATCACTTCCAGCAGCACCGGCTTAAGACGCAGGTTTACAGAGCTGAGGAGGTACATGGTAATAACCGTGGCATTGCTTATATCTGCTTCAAACAGGTCTCCCTCGATAAACACCACCCTGTCGCTTATCCCGGCATTGGCAGCATTCTCTTCAGCCTCCTTAACCCTCACCGGATTAAGGTCTATACCGTGTCCGAAAGCACCCCGTTGAGCAGCAGCTATGACTATCCTGCCGTCGCCTGAACCAAGGTCAATCACGTAGTCACCGGGGCCTGCACCGGTAACATCCAGCATCGCCTCCACAACATTTTGTGGAGTAGGGACATAGGGCACATCAAGATTTTGTGCCTCCGTGCTGCAGGCAATGCCTAAATAGAGGCCGACTGCAGCCGGCAGGGTAAGAAGTAGTATTTTTCTCATTATATAAATTATTATCAGGTGCTGTATCTTACAGCGGGGTTAAACAAACTGGAAATCAACATCTATTTTATGTCATGCCAAAATAAGCTATTTTACCGAACCATTAAAATATATCTCTATAAAAGTTGTTAATTAATTTATGTGATGGGATCATTCTCAATATATCCATATAACTGGATTAACATTTTTTAAACATTGGCAGTAACAGTTGTAAAAAGTATTTGTTAGCTTCGTCTGGAAATCCCTAAAAACGCCTCACACGTGTAAATACGGGAACAGGCTCACTAAAAACTACCATAAAGTCCCGATATGTATCAATTCGTCAGAAGCCTGACGTTAGTAATTGCATGCCTTTCCGCCGTGTATTCAGCACACGGCAAGTCAACAGCCACCGGCGACGACATGATCGGCATAGACGAGTTAGCTGTTATTCTTGAAGAGAGGCACTCAACCAGAATATTTTACGAACCGCACTGGTTCGAAGATGAATTATTCAGCCGCACACTGGCTCAGCTTAATCCAGTGCAGGCCATGTCGAACATCATCAGGGGGAGGGGACTTACGCTGCTGGAGGTTGACGGGTATATAGTTATACTCCCTCTCGACATAACCGAAGTTAGCCGTGATCCGGACACACTGCTCCTTACTATTGGCGATCCCTCTCAATACGGAAGATATAACAGGGCAACCCTTTCGGGGAGGATACTTGACGGAACAACCGGCGAGGCGCTTCCCGGTGCGGTGATATATTCTGAAACAACGGGCACGGGGAGTCCGGCGGACAGAGAAGGCAGTTTCTCCATCAACCTTCCCACCGGTGAGGTTACGCTCCGGTTGAGCTTTGTAGGGTATGAGGATCAGCACAGGAGGGTAAACCTGCTGGGGCCGGGTGCTCATGATTTCTTTATGTTTGAGGAGACCCAAAGGATTGATGAGGTAACTATAATGGCCAGGAGAGCCGAAGAGAACATCAGCCGCACGCAGATGAGCGTAATAACCATGGACGCCAGGGTTCTGCGTGAACTGCCGTCAGGCATTGGCGACCGCGACATCCTTGAGAGCATCACACTCCTGCCGGGCATTCAGAGCACCGGTGAGTTCGGGGCAGGATATCATGTCAGGGGAGGCAGTAACGACCAGAACCTGGTAATGCTTGAAGGCATGCCGCTTTTTAACCCTTCACATCTGTTCGGACTGGTCTCGGTGGTCAATCCCGACATGATAAGCAGCATGACAATGTACAAGGGGGGAATTCCGGCACGATACGGCGAGAGGGTGTCTTCGGTAATGGACCTCCGTATGAATCCCGGCAATATCGATGAGTTCAAGCTTATTGGCGGAATTGGCCTGATTAACGGAAGGCTGCACATGGAGCTGCCGGTAATAAGCGATGTGGTCAGCTTCTCGGCCGGTGGCAGATCTTCCTATTCTGACTGGCTCCTGGACAGGATACCTGCCGATGAGCTTGTCAACAGTTCGGCAGGTTTTTATGATATAAGCGGCGCCCTCACAATAAGCCCGGACAGGAACAGCTCCATATCCCTTTTTGCCTATCACAGCGACGATGCTTTCTCGTATGGAGAAGATACCTTCTACAACTACGGTAACACCCTTGCTTCGCTCAGGTATAACAGGGTGCTCAGTGAAAAATTTTCCATGAATGCAGCAGGCGGTATCAGTAATTATGGTTATGTGGTAAGGGAAACAGGGCAGGTTGCAGAAGCTGAATCTTATGAGATGAAATCATCTGTTGCATACCGGAGCCTGCGAGGCAGTCTTTTGTGGTTCCCTGACGGCAATCACCGGGTTGAGTTTGGCATAAATGCAATAAGCTACGGGATAAACCCCGGCAACCTCTCCCCGGCTGGTTCAGGCTCACGGATAGAACCCCTGCAGATCGACAGGGAACGGGGTGCCGAACTGTCGTTGTTTGCGAGCGATGAGTTTGAAATAACCGGCCGCCTGAGCACCGAAGTGGGGCTGCGGTACACCCGTTACCTTTATCTTGGCCCCGGCCAGACCTATATCTATGACGAAAGCAGGCCCAGAAGGGTGGAGTTTATAACAGACACCCTCTCTTTCGGAAGGAACGAGACTGTGGCGGCATATGGCGGACTCGAACCACGCATCAGCTTCAGGTACGGCATTGACGGATCCAGTTCGTTAAAGGCCAGCTATACCAGGAACAACCAGTATATCAGCCTTGTTTCCAATACGGCAGTTATCACTCCTTCGGATACATGGAAGCTGAGCGACCCTCACCTGAAACCGCTAACCAGCAACCAGTTTGCAGCCGGCTACTTCAGGAACTTTGCAGACAATATGATAGAAACATCTGCAGAGATATATTTCAGGGGTCTCAGTAACCTTACCGATCACAGAGACGGAGCTGAAATAGTAATGAACCCCAGCATTGAGACCGACCTTGTAAATGTCAGCGGATACAGTTACGGAATAGAACTGTATGCCGCAAAGAATTCGGGAAGGCTTACGGGGTGGGTAAGCTACACCCTGTCAGCTGCAAGGGTGAGATCGGAGAGTGAATTTGAAGAAGACCGGATAAACGACAATAATTGGTTCCCTTCAAATTTTGACAGGCCCAATGAGCTTGTGGTAAACACCGGGTACAATATTTCCAGGAGATGGCGAATAGGTGCAACGTTCAATTATTACACCGGCCGCCCGTCAACACTCCCGGAGCTTCAGTTCCCGCATGGCGACAGGCAGCTGGTCTATTATTCCGACAGGAACAAGTACAGGCTGCCCTCATACCACCGTCTCGACCTGCACCTTTCAAGGCATGAAACACTCAGGATAAACAAAAGGCGCAGTGGTTACTGGACCCTGTCGCTGCTGAATGTTTACGGAAGGAAAAACCCCTATTCGGTATTTTATGAAAGGGACCGTGCCGCCCCGGGCCAGCGGGCTTCCGGATTCAATCTCTATAAATTGTATATAATTGGCAGGCCTGTGCCTACCTTGACATATAACTTCAGGTTCTGACGAAATAATGGACAGATTAAACACATATACGTGTATCCTGCTTGTGTTCCTGTTGCTGAATTCATGCCGGGAGCCCTATTACCCGGTAACAGACAGCATGGACAATGTAATCGTTGTAGACGGACTGGTTACAAACGAACCGGGAATGAGCTACATCAGATTGCTTTACAAACAGGTCACCCCGTTCAGGGACCTGGTGGCGCTGAGAAACGCAACGGTCTACATTGAAGACGACCATGACAACATCTACCCTTTCAGCTTCACCGGTATTAAATATTACCCGTCACCCTCCTTCAGGGGAATTGAAGGACGAAAGTATACACTATACATTGAAACTGAGGATGGAGATGTTTTCAGGTCCGATCCCCAGCTTATGGTCCCGGCAGCAAAACTAGAGGAGGTATACCCTTACAGAACCGTAAAAGAGTTCCTGTATGATGATGATTACGGTAACCCGGTGCGCGAAATGGTAAGGGGCACCCAGGTATTTGCAGACCTTAGCGGTAAAGGTGATGAAGTCCTGAGGTTCAGGACAGAGACAACCCTGCTCCTTCTTTACAATTTCTATCACTGGAGAATACCCGATATTGACGTGTATTACCGGTGGAAGAAACTGGATATGACCGGAGAGGCAGGCATCAACATACCGAGGTTTGACGGGAATTATGGCCAGGTAACTGGACATACGCTCTGCTTCATGCCCGCGAGCAAGATGTATTACGGACTTGACCCGGAGGAGTACATTTACCGGAAGATACTGATCATAAGGTATTATACCCTTAACGATGAAGCATACCGGTTCCACCGCGAAGCCCACAGGCAAATGACTTCAGAGAACAAACTGTTTGACCCTGTGGTATCACAGCTGCCTACCAACATAACATGTATTACCGATCGCGGCAGGCCGGCAGTGGGGTTTTTTGAGGCCTCACCGGTACGCTCAGAAACTCATATGCTTGTCGACCAGTCATACGATAATATATTCAATTTCATAAGAATAGAAGACCTTGAGCATGTCCCGCCAAGAGGGTCAATGCTTAACGAGAAACCTGACTTCTGGCAGGACTAAAAATGAGGATGATGCACAGGTTTTACATTATACCGGTTTTACTATGCGCCCTTTTGAATCACAGCACCATGTTGCTGGCGGGAGGAAACGGACCGGTTCCGGCGCAATACCGGGCAGAGACGATTACAATTCACACTGACCGTGACTTTTACATCGCAGGTGAAAGGGTGTACTTCAGGCTGGATATAAGCAACAGCTATAATGAACCGGCAAGCAGCATCGCCTACCTGGTGATCAGAAACCGGCACAGCGAGGTCATTGAAAGAGCATCACTAATCGTAGAGGATAATATGGCTAAAGGCAGCATATACCTGCCCGACACCCTGAGCACCTCGTATTACCAGCTTGTAGCCTTCACCAATTTGATGAGGAACTTTCCCGAAGAGTATTATGCCTTCAAGCAGATAGTTGCAATAAACCGGTTTGACGATACTCCCTATGAAAGCCTCCTGCCAGTAAATAATGACCCTGCAGGTTACCTGGCTGCCCCCGGCAACAGGTCTTCTGGCCAGGAGTCAAAAGGCCCTCCCCCCGATGAGCCTTTAAGAATATCAATGCCCGGAACAACAGCAGGAACACGCGAGTTGTTCGAGCTGGAAATAGAATCCCTTCTGCCTGGGGGTACACCGGCCATTCTCACCATTTCTGTAGCACAGAGCAGCTCTTTTGCTGACGGTCAGCGTAATAAGGATGCCGGCGGCAGGGATACTACGGTGCCGGACAGAAACCCCGGCATTAATGAAGGTACAACTACTGCGGGCACAAGAGGAGTAACCGGTGCCACCGCGGCCGGCAGCAGATTTGCCGGATCATCATGGTTTTTTAAGGAGACCAACGGACCAGTTCTAACAGGGAGGGTGCAAAATAGCATCAATGGAGAAGGTATACCCGGAGCCACAGTGATATTATCGGTAACCGATACGACTCTGAACCTGTTATATGCCATAACAGACAATAACGGGATATTCCACTTCAGGCTCAACGATTACCATGACGGAAGGCAGCTTTGGTTATCGCTGTATAACGATGGCAACATATCAGACCATGCAGAGATCATTATCGACAACCGTTACAGCCTCCGCATCCCATTTATTCCAGATACCGGCCGGCAGATGATACCCGGCCGGGAGCATATTCTCGCCAGCAGGGATATAGTGAGAGTGAACAAAACCCTGGGTATTGATCACAACCTGCACGAGGAAAGGGCAGCCCGCGGTTTCCGTCCGGTTATATACTCAAACCCGGCCCACACCCTCGAAACCTTGCGGGAATACGAGTACCTTGAAAACCTGCAGGAGATCGCCCGCGAGCTTCTTCCTTTTTTAAGGATAAGGAGGCAGGGTGACCTGTACACATCGACAATGATGCTGCGGTACGAAGACACATACCTGCAGGACACTCCTGCATACTTTATTGACGGTATATACACCGGTGACCTCAACAACCTTATGCATCTCGATTCTGATGACATTGAGAGGATTGAACTTCATAATTACAACTGGCGCCACGGAAATATTCTCTTTCCAGGCATAGTAGCCCTCTTCAGCACTGGTCGCCATTACAGTGAGATTGAGCCTGCAGGTGGTACCACCACTACCTTTCAGCATCAGGCAGCAGGCTTCTCATCCTATAACCCGCCCGACCACGCTAAAACTGAAATGCGCAGGTCAAGACCGGACTTCAGGCAGCTTCTCTTATGGGACCCTGCTTTCATCATCGGCCCGGAACAACAAAAGAAGGTTGTAAGCTTCTTCACCAGCGACCTGAAAGGGGAATTCACCGTTAAGGTCAGTGGTTTCACAGGTAACGGCAAGATAATCTCACAAGAGGCCCGGTTTATCGTCGCAGATAAAGAGGTTGCCGGCACATCCAACTCCCGGGTCCCAATCAACCTTAACCCGGCTGAAAGCCGTGATGTTGCACAGCAACCGGAAAATGGCATGGCTGCCGCGATCAATACCACAGAAGTCTCTCCGCGCAATACAGAAGAACGTGATGGAACGCCGCCCGTTACCGCAGCTAAAGAGATCAATTCAGAAGACAAAGACACCGAAAAATTATTTGAACAGGGACTTTCGGGCAGGGTTACACCCCCGCCCCGCCGGTTGATTGGCGATCAGCATTACCCTGACGAGGAATGGCACAGGGGAGATGTAACCCTTGAACATGGTCAGGTAGTTTATAATAAATTACTGAGGTATAACGGCTATCTTGATGAACTATTCTGGCTCTATGAAGGTGATTATCAGCAGGTGCTGATTGACAGAAACATGGTTAAAGAGTTCAGGTTCCGGTCAGTTTTTACAGGAGAGACAACCCTGTTCAGAAAACTTGAGATAGACTCCCCGTTATTTATCGGCAAAAACGAAATATTCGCCGAAATACTCTACGAAGGAGATATTTCCGTATACACCTGCAGGAGGGTAATTGAAACAGCCAGGGGCGATTATATGCTCGGAAACATCATCTACGGGGGAATGCGTATAAAGCCGTCACACGTTTATATTATCAGGTTACCTGACGGCACCATGCACACTACAAGACGGATAAGCCGGAGGAGCATCCTTGGAATGTTTCCCGACAACAGAAGGGAAGTGCGGCGCCTGCTTCGTGAACACAACATGATTCCCCGAACAGAGCAGGAACTCGTTAAGACCGCCATCATCCTCGGGAATTACTTTAAATAACAGTATTTCCACTAACTGCATTCAGGTGATTCGGACTGCAAAACTTTTTTTCTGTTAAAAAAAGCCATACTTTTATAAAAGATTATGAAGCCATATTAACCGGCACCCGTTTAGTCCGTTACCCCATTTACTAATCTTAACCCTGAAATGGCATGGCACGGTCAGCAAACGAGATAAAAGAGCTTCTCAACAAGGTTGGTGGCAGGCTCTTCGCAAAATCCAACGTAACCGGCACAGGTATAGGATATAAAAGAACAGCAGGAAAAAAAACCAGCGAACTTTGCATAGTCTGTTCTGTTGAAAATAAAGTTGCACTGACATCACTCAGGGAGAAAGATGTTATACCGCGCACCATTGACGGTATCCCTACTGATGTTTATCCAACAGGGACAATCCATGCCCTGACCCAGCCAACAGGCAGATTCCGTCCTGCACCCGGGGGAGCAAGTATCGGGCACATGAATATAACAGCAGGTACCTTAGGCTGCCTGGTAAGGAACGGCGACAAAACATTTATTCTCTCAAACAACCATGTACTCGCAAACTCGAACATGGCCTCACCCGGTGATATTATCCTTCAGCCTGCGCCGTTTGACGGAGGCACTGTGGAGAATGACCAGATAGCCAGGCTTAAAGAATTTATCCCCATCATATTCGAGAATGAAGCAGGCGGGTGTATTTTTGCAAGGGCCGTTACCGGTGTCTTCAATTTCCTTGCCCGTATCACCGGAAGCGGTATGCGGCTTCAGTCAAGAAATACCAGGAGCACCCCCAACCTGGTAGATTGTGCCATTGCCGAACCCTTCAGTGAGGGAGATGTAGTGAACGAAA
>SLRB01000219.1 GCA_007131165.1 Bacteroidales bacterium
ACCCCTGCATCGGTAAGGGTTTTAAGCTCTCCGGCATATTTCACCAGGCTGGCAGGGTCTATCCCATGTAGCCCGCTACCCATAAGCGATTCTCCGCTGAGTTTAACCAGCACTTTCTTATACTTTAGCATATTTTCAAAATTTATCCTGTTAATCAATTGGTGGGTAAAGATAAAAAAAAGAGGGCTATATGCCCTCTTTGCTTTTCTTGTAATTTGCTGCAGCAGCAACAAATTAATCCTGTTATGTCATCCGGTTATTGTAACCGTTGGCGTCAGCTGCCAAGACCATATCTCAGGAATCCTGTAACAGTCAGCTCCTTGTCCTGCTCCTGCAGGTACTGCTTTACTGTTTTCTTGTTGTCCCTGGTAAAATCCTGGTTCAGAAGAGTACTTTCTTTATAGAACTTGTTAAGCTTGCCCATTGCTATTCTCTCCAGCAGCTCTTCGGGCTTCCCTTCCATGCGTGCCTGCTCCTTTCCAATCTCAATCTCCTTGTCGATAACTGCCTGCGGAATATCATCCTTGTCGACCGATACAGGGTTCATAGCGGCAACCTGCATTGCAATATCCTTGCCCACCTGAAGGTCAGCCTTCTTGTTTAACCCAACCAGCGTAGCAAGCTTGTTCCCGGGATGGATGTAGGGCACCACCTGGACAGCTTCAATTTTCCCGTAGAATGATATATCGATCTTCTCGCCAATAATCCCGATCTGCTGTAATATATGCTCGGATACTTTTGTGCCATCCATCTCCAGCTCTTTCAGCTCATTAAGATCGGCAGGATTTTTTTCAAGCGCGAGGTCCAGAATTGAACTGGCCAGCTTCACAAACCCTTCGTTTTTGGCAACAAAATCGGTCTCGCTGTTCAGCACCACAATCGCACCTCGTGTATCGTCGCCTGTAACCCTCGCAAGAACAGCTCCTTCAGTAGCTTCGCGGTCGGCCCTCTTGCTGGCAACAGCCATACCTTTTTTTCTGATAATTTCAGCAGCCTGCTCAAAATCACCACCGGATTCGGCCAGGGCTTTCTTGCAATCCATCATTCCTGCCCCGGTCATCTCCCTTAATTTTTTTACATCTGATGCACTTATATTAGCCATGATTATTTGTCTTTAGGGATAGTTATTCTTTAGTTTCCTTTTCACTTTTATCTTCGGCAACAGGCTCATTCTTTGTACCTGCCGGCGCACTGGTACCGGTGTCAGAAGCGTCGGCCTGACCGGTTTTTGCTTCTGCAACCTTCCTGCGCGGGCGAGCCGGCCTTGCAGGTTTTTCATCTTCTCCGCCTTCATCCTTTTTACCTTCGGGCGAACCCTTCCTTGCACGCGTACGTCTTCCTTCACCTCTCTCCTTCTTCTCAGCACCCTTTTTCTCCTTTGCCGGAGCATCCTTTTCTTTTTCCACCTTCCTCTCATCAAGCCCTTCCTGGATAGCTTTGGAGAGTATTCCAATAATGTGCGCTATCGACTTTGAAGCATCGTCGTTGGCTGGAATCGGAAAGTCTATTTCGCGCGGATCGGAATTGGTATCAACAATTGCAAAAACAGGAATGTTCAGCCTTTTTGCCTCGCGTACCGCGATGTATTCCTTCATAACATCAACAACAAAAATAGCAGCGGGAAGCCTTGTGAGATCGGCAACGCTTCCGAAGTTCTTTTCCAGCTTGGCTCTCTGCCTCATTATCTGGAGCCGCTCCCTCTTTGCAAGATTGTTGAACGTGCCGTCCTGCTCCATCTTGTCAATAGCCGTCATTTTCTTGACCGATTTCCTGATAGTGGGGAAATTGGTAAGCATACCGCCGGGCCAGCGCTCGGTAACATAAGGCATGTTGATCTTCTGTATCTCCTCGTCTACAATGTCCTTGGCCTGTTTCTTTGTTGCAACAAACAGTATCTTGCGGCCCGATTTTGCAATCTGTTTCAGGGCCGATGCAGCCTCTTCAATCTTTACAATTGTCTTGTGAAGGTCAATAATATGGATACCGTTGCGCTCCATGAAAATATAGGGCGCCATGGCAGGGTTCCATTTTCTTTTCAGGTGACCGAAATGCACTCCGGCCTCAAGAAGTTCTTCGAAACTTGTTCTCGGCATTTAATTAATTTTAGGTTTGTTTACATTCTTATTTTGTCAACCTGCAGGTAGCTCCTTGAAACAGGAAATCCTGCCGGTTTAGATACTAAACAATATTCTGAAAGCCTATCGCTTGCTGAACTGGAATTTCTTCCTGGCTTTTGGCTGCCCCGGCTTCTTCCTTTCCACCTCACGCGGATCGCGGGTAAGGAACCCCTCAGCTTTCAGGGGCGGTTTGTTTTCAGGATCAAGCTTTATCAGCGCTCTTGCAATACCAAGGCGCAGAGCCTCGGCCTGGCCTTTTACCCCGCCTCCGTCAAGATTTGCCATAATATCGTATTTACCGGCTGCCTGAAGCACCTGCAAAGGCTGCTCTACGATATACTGCAACTGCGGGTTTGGGAAATATTCTTTAAGGTCGCGCTTATTGATAGTGATGTTTCCTTTTCCGTCATTAAGGATCACCCTTGCTACGGCGGCTTTTCTTCTGCCTATTGAGTTGATGACTTCCATATATCAGAATTACTTTATTGAATCAATACTAACTGTTTTGGGTTTCTGGGCCTCGTGAGGATGTTCATTGCCGGCATAAACATGCAGGTTACGGAACATCTCCCTTCCCAGCCTGTTTTTAGGCAGCATGCCTTTAACAGCCCTCTCGATAACTTTCTCTGGCATTCTCTCCTTAACCCGCGAATATGGGGTCTTGCGCTGCCCACCGGGATAACCGGTGTGATGTATATAATATTTTTGTTCTGTCTTGTTGCCGGTAAGCTTAACCTTGTCGGCATTAACAACTATAACATTGTCACCGCAATCCACATGGGGTGTAAAGTCGGGCTTGTGCTTGCCCCTTAATACAAATGCAACAACCGAAGCAAGGCGCCCAAGCACCTGGTCCTGTGCATCAATAACAACCCACTCCTTGTTTATTGTGGCCTTGTTGGCCGAAACTGTCCTGTAACTTAATGTATCCACTTTGACGGTAATATTTTGATTATTATCCTGATGTTTCTTATTCCGGGTTCCGGTAAACGGTCTGCAAAAATACAATTATTTTTATTTATTCAACAACTTTATCAACAATTTTTCCAACTACAGCCATTCAGCCTCTAACGGCAAGTAACGCCTGAGGCTCTCTGAGAACCAGGCAGGTTAATCTTAAAGCCTCCAGCTACAGAAATTCTCATCAATAAAAGTTATCTTTGCAGCATCTGACCCGGCATTGACTGCAAGAAGTGCGTCTTGCCCGGATCAGGCGATAATAAAAACTGATCCTCCCGGTTTTATTTTTTTATGGCAATGATTAGGAACCGCAACCTCTTTCATTTTTATATATATACCGGCTCACTAATGCTGCTTGCAGCCAGCCTCCCGCTTTCACCTTTCGTTGTCACCCTGTCGCAGGTCATTCTTGCCGTAAACTGGCTGGCCGAAGGGAACCTGAGGAACAAAATACGTAAAATATACGAGCGCAAATCAATCATTATCTTCCTGCTGCTTTTTGCAGCCCACCTTATCTGGCTTATAAACACGACCGATTTCGCATACGCCTTCAATGATATAAAAATAAAGCTGCCGCTGCTCCTGCTGCCGGTCATTATGGGCACCAGCCGCACCCTCAGGGAAAACCAGGTCAAGATCATCCTCCTGGTCTTTACAGGAGCCATAATGGTAAGCTCTTTTGTAAGCATGTATCATCTTGCCATTAATTCCTGGAACCCTATGGCCGATGTACGGGAAATATCAGTGTTCATCTCGCACATCAGGCTCTCCCTCATGGTCAATATAGCCATATTCAGTCTTATCTACCTTCTTATAACCGGCACATTCACCTGGCACCGTGCTGTACGCAACACGCTGTGGGCTTTGCTGGTCTGGCTCATATTATTTCTCTTCATCCTTCAGTCGCTTACCGGCATACTGATATTTATAATCACAAGTTTTATTTTCCTGACACGGTTCTCACCCTGTTTTGAACATCAGTACTGGTATATAAGGAAGCCCCTGCTTTACGGTATCTCAGCCGTACTTGCAGCAATCTTTGTGTATTCAATAGTTGTGATCCTTTCCTTCTCCAACAAGGAGATCGACCCCGGCCTGCTTAAAACCAGCACCCCTTCGGGTAACGAATATATACATCACACCTGGAACAAGCAGATGGAAAACGGTCATTATGTCTGGATAAATATAAATGAACAGGAGCTGGAACAGCAATGGAACCGCCGCAGCAGTATGGATTACAGGGGGCAGGACAACATGGGGCAGGAGCTGCGCTATACCCTCATAAGGTATCTAACCTCGCTGGGTTACGACAAGGATGCAACGGCAGTCTCCAGGCTTACCGAGACCGATATCCTCAATATTGAGAACGGTATGGCAAACCATATCTACCAGCACAATAAATGGGTCTATCCCAGGATTTACCAGGCCATATGGGAGTTAGACAATTACCGGAAGGGCGGCAATCCAACCGGGCACTCCATTGCCCAGCGCATAGAATACATGAAGACCGGGGTTGAGATAGCAGGCCGCCATTTCTGGTTTGGTACGGGAACAGGTGACGTTGCCGTGGCCTTCGAAAGGCAGTATGAACAAAATGCAACCCTCCTCGCACCCGAATGGCAGCTCAGGACTCATAACCAGTTCCTTACTTTCTTCATCAGCTTCGGGGTGGCCGGTTTCCTGCTGGCGGTATTCAGCATGACAGCCCCCTTCTTTATTGAAAACAGGCAGACACAGATGATGCCCTTTATTTTTGCCCTTGTTGCCATTATGTCGATGATGACCGAAGATACACTCGAAACCCAGGCCGGCGCAACCTTCTTTGCCTTTTTCTACGCACTTTTTATATTTGCCCAGGATAAATGCTATCCCGACAATGGCAATTCAGTGCATTGAAAAAAACTTCTTTACCCGCGACGTGCTGGACCTGGCTCCTGCGCTGCTCGGCAAGCACCTTGTACGTTCCTTTCCCGGCGGCAGCCCCCGTTACTACATCATTACCGAAACCGAGGCCTACAGGGGAGAGGATGATCTGGCATGCCATGCAAGCCGCGGGCGTACCCCCCGAACCGAAGTAATGTACCGCGAGGGAGGAATCCTTTACGTATACCTGGTTTACGGGATACACTGGATGCTTAATATTGTTACCGGCATTACCGGGGATCCCCAGGCGGTTCTGATACGCGGCCTGAAGGAGATAAACAGACCAGATCAGACTAAAGGTGCAAACCTGTCAGCCGGTTTACAGGAAGCTGATCATCAACTGGAGCCTCACTCAGGCCGCAAGACTGTCCAGGTACATGAAGCCGGCAAAATGCATGAGATAAGCGGCCCCGGACGCCTCACAAAAGCACTTGGCATTGACGCCAGCTTCAACGGTGAGCCCCTCTGCACCTCCCAGAGGATCTGGCTCGAAGAAACCGGAATCACCCTTCCGCATACTACAACACCCCGAATCGGCATCGACTACGCCGGTGAACCCTGGAAATCAAAACCCTGGCGGTTTATTGCCGGCGATTTCTGAACCTGCGGCTCTGGTTGCCAACACTCTGATAATAAATATAAAATATACTCTTTATACTGGCAAACAGAGATTTTTTTGATTATTCTTAATCTTAATACTCTGATTATTGTTATATTGCATAATAAGAAGCACCATGGGCAAATAGTGGATGCGTTTGCAGATATTGGCTTTTACCTGTATAAATGACAGCTAAAAAGAAAATAACCGGGCCCCTTAAAGAACTTCCCTTCGGTGAGAAATTCACCAAAATGGTAATTGACAACATGCCCGTTGGCATTGCCGTAAACTCAATATCCCCCGAGTTGAAGGCCCTCTATATGAACGACAATTTCGCCCGCATCTACCGCACAACCAGGGAAAAACTTTATGACCCCGACAGTTTCTGGGATGCAGTCTATGAAGATCCTGTTTTTCGTGAAAAGATAAAAAAGAGGGTGCTCGATGACATAGCCAGCGGGGATCCCGAACGGCTGCTATGGGAAAATATACCGATCACCCGCAAGGGAGAAGAGACTGCCTACATTACAGCCTACAATACCCCTGTCGCCGACGAAAATATCTGGATCTCGGTGGTTATTGATGTAACTGACAGGAAACGGGCTGAAGACAGGCTGCGCGAGAGCGAAGAGAAACACCGCCGCATGTTTGAAACCCTCTCACAGGGAATAATATACCAGGATGCCAGAGGCTCGATAATCTCAGCCAATCCGGCTGCAGAAAGGATCCTCGGCTTATCACTTGATCAGATGCTTGGCAAAACATCAACAGACCCCCGCTGGAAGATGATACGCGAAGATGGTTCGCTCGTCGCGGGAGATGAGCATCCGGCAATGATAGCGCTGAAAACCGGTAAAAAAGTTGGACCGGTTATCCGTGGGGTATACAGGCCTGAAGCAGATACTTATGTCTGGTTGACAATTGTAGCGATACCGCTGTTTCAGCCGGGTGAAACAACTCCTTTCCAGGCATATGCAACAATTGAAGACATAACCGAAAAAAGAACAGCTGAAGAAAAGCTTCATCGCTGGTACAAGATAATGGAGCATATTATCAGGCATGATCCGAACGCAATTGCAGTTCATGATAAGAACCTGAATTATCTGTTTGTAAGCGAACGTTACCTGCAGGACTACGGGGTGCAGGAATCAGAAATAATAGGCAGGCACCATTACGATATTTTTCCCGATATTCCCGAAAAGTGGAAGGAGGTCCACCAGCGGGCGCTTAACGGAGAGGTTATAAGATCAGATGAAGACCGTTTTCTAAGAAAAGACGGACGCACTGACTACACTCGCTGGGAATGCAGGCCATGGTATGAAAATGAAAATGAGATAGGCGGAATTGTGCTCTACACCGAAGTCATTACCGGGCGCAAGCAGGCCGAAATAGCCCTCCGCGAAAGCGAAGCCCAGTACCGTACCCTGATTGAAAACTCAAACGATGCCATATACCTTCTCTACAACCGGAAATTTGAGATCATCAACCGCAGGTTTGAAGAGATGTTCGGTTATACACTTGAGGAGGTTAACAGCGCCGGCTTCGATTTCATCAGTCTGGTAGCCCCCGAAAGCAGGCATCTGATTGAAGATTATCAAAGGGAAATTGCAAGTGGTGCCATCATTGACCCAATGTATGAATTTACCGCTATTGACAAGGAGGGAAACAGGCTGGAGGTTGAGACCTCCGTCTCCCTTATCAACTACAAGAACGGGAAAGCTATACAGGGCATAATCAGGGATGTTTCAGAAAGAAAAGCAATGATTGCCGAACTGGTAAGGGCAAAGGAAAAAGCTGAAGAAAGCGACCGGCTCAAGTCCGCTTTCCTTCAGAATATTTCTCATGAAATAAGAACTCCCATGAATGCTATTGTCGGGTTTTCGGAGTTTCTTGAAAATACTGATCTTTCTCCTGTTAAGCAGAGGGAGTATGCCGGAATTATTTCACATAGCAGCAACCAGTTGCTTGGAATTATTTCAGACATATTGAGCATCGCGACCCTTGAATCCGGGCAGGAGAAGATAAAGGAATCGGAGGTCGATATCAACCAGATATGCACACTGGTTCACAACCATTTTTCCGGAAAGGCAGCCGACAGGAACATCACCCTTGAATTTACGGAGAAACTGCAGGGTGAAGATGCGAAAACAATAACCGATGGCACAAAATTGCAGCAGGTAATCAGCAATCTGGTTGACAATGCCATTAAATATACACACGAAGGAGGGGTAACTTTTGGTTACCGGCCGGCAGAAGACATGGTCGAGTTTTTTATTGAAGATACGGGGATTGGCATTTCTCCGGAATTCCATGAAACGATATTTGAAAGATTCAGGCAGGTTGAAGAACCCAACAGCAGGCATTATGGCGGATCAGGGCTGGGATTGTCGATAGCCAAAGCCTATGTCGAACTAATGGGGGGGAAAATATGGTTAACATCGGTACCCGGAAAAGGAACGACATTTTATTTCACCATACCGGCCGCTACCAGGAATGAAAAGACGCAGACCTGTGAAAAGCCCGGCAGGATCACTCTGGATTATGATAACAATAAGACAATACTGGTAGCAGAAGACGTGGAACTGAATTACATCCTTCTTGAGGAGATCCTGAAAGAGATCAACGTCAGGGTATGCCACGCGGTCAACGGTGCCAAAGCCGTTGAAATGTGCAGCTCCGGCCAACAAATTGACCTAATACTTATGGATATCAAAATGCCGGTAATGGACGGACACGAGGCAACAAGAAAAATCAGGGAGTTCAATCCCGAAATCCCGATCATCGCCCAGACCGCCTACACCTCTGACCAGGATATCCAAACCGCCCTGGAATGCGGATGTAATGCTTTTATAAGCAAGCCTATTAACAGGGAGGAGCTCATAATTAAGATCCGCACCTTCCTGGAAAACACCGGGTAGGACATACATGCAGCACCGGTAGTCTGGCATCACCCTTCCCGCCATCGCAACACCCCGCATCGGGATTCTCTACACCAGGCAGTCCCTAAAATGCCCTAAGCTTCGTAATAAACACCCTTTCATCAATCACGATATGCAGTCCACCGGTATGATCGAACTGCCGGGCCGGGTGATCGTAGTATGCCTCAAACCTCAGCCCCATCCTTATCCCCCTGACAAGCTTCCTGTTATGTATGACCCTGGCAGTCAGAAGCTCCCTGTGGGGCTCTGCCACGGAAGGATCGACGCGTGAAACGGACTGGAACACCGGCTCGCCCCGGGGCGCCACGAACCTGTTGCCCACCCAGTAGCCAATTCCGCCTTCAACCCACCTTGTCCTGACATGAAAATTGGGATAGAGGCCCCACCCCCTGTCATAGGGGTAACGCAGGTAGTTCGACAGGTCAGCAAACCCGGCCACGTATCCCCTGAAGCCCAGCGTCTCCACCACCGGGCCATCAACATCCCACTCAGCCACAACTCCACCGGCGAAGTTTACCAGTGTCTGCAGCCTCTCCTCCGAAACATCAATCTGTCCCCCCAGATGAGTGGCCAGCAGCTGTACAGGAAGTTCAAGCCTGAACCGGCCATCCCTGTCGCCAGGGAAGACCGTTGATGAGAACCCGGCTGTGAATTCCTCCTGGAAAGGGCTGCCGGTAAAGATGAACCTCTCCCAGTTGAGCCATATGTCAGCCTCGACAAAATCCATGTCAATCAGGAACTGCATTCCGCTCTCATTATGGTGTGTAAAAACCCGTTCAAACTTGAACAGCGGCTCTATCATGCCGTGGTTGAGCGACCCGTAAAGCGAGCCGAACACCATGTCGAACCCGGGTGCAAAACTGTGGTGGACGGTAAATGTGGGTACAGCCTTATGAAACTCCCCCAGTCCGCTATACTTCAGCAAATGCAC
>SLRB01000223.1 GCA_007131165.1 Bacteroidales bacterium
AAGGAGATAGAATTCCAGACCCTGGAGATCGAGCTTTCAGAAAAAAGGATAAAGGAATTCAATGCCCAGCTTGAGGAAAAAAATCAGCTGGAAGCCGAGTCACGTGCTTTGCTTGATGAGCGGTCACGTGACCTGGAGGAGAAAAAAAATGAACTCAACAGTATTATCTCTGAAACGCAGAAAGAAGAGCAGGAACTTAAGGAAAAATCAGCCAAATTCGGCGAACTCATAGAGCCACGTCTGCTTACAGCATATAAAAGGATCAGGAAGAATGCCCGGAACGGGCTTGCCGTTGTGACTGTCGAAAGAGATGCCTGTGGCGGTTGTTTTAATAAGATACCACCCCAGAGGCAACTTGACATAAGATCAAGGAAAAAGATCATCGTTTGTGAATACTGCGGCCGCATTCTGGTTGACAGCGAGATAATGACCGAAGAGGGCGCTGCTGAGCAATAGCATGACCGTTTGCTACTGTGTTTGACATGGCAATGGAATTTTGACCATTACAAATCCGCATTTATCAATATTGTGCGGATTTTTTGTATTAATTTAGCCGTGCAGCCTTAATATCGATAATATGACACGGGATGAGTTCAAAAAGTCAATCCTCAAGGGTATCCCGGACGAACTGCCGCCCGAACCGGTTTATGACACTGAAGCAAACCATGCACCCTTACGAAGTTTGACATTAAATAAAGAAGAGAAAAAGCTGGCAGTCAGGAATGCTCTAAGATATTTCGGGCCGCGCCATCATAAGGTGCTTGCAGGTGAGTTTGCTGACGAACTTGAAAGGTACGGCAGGATCTACATGTACCGGTACAGGCCCCAATATGAAATAACTGCCCGCAGTATAGATGATTACCCGCACGAAACCAAGCAGGCTTCCGCCATAATGCTGATGCTGAGCAATAACCTTGACAGGGCCGTGGCACAGCATCCGCATGAGCTTATAACATACGGCGGTAATGGGGCTGTTTTCCAGAACTGGGCACAGTATCTTCTGACGATGCAGTACCTGGCCACAATGACAGACAACCAGACATTGGTTCTTTACTCGGGCCATCCGCTTGGGCTGTTCCCTTCGCATCCCGATGCACCAAGGGTGGTTGTTACAAATGGGATGGTGGTTCCAAACTATTCTTCCAGAGAGGATTACGACAGGTTCAATGCACTGGGTGTAAGCCAGTACGGACAGATGACGGCAGGTTCGTTCATGTATATAGGTCCCCAGGGCATCGTACACGGCACTACGATAACCGTTCTGAATGCCGCGCGTCGTATTTCCGGCAATACAAAAGGTAACCTGCGTGGTAAGATCTTCGTGACAAGCGGGCTGGGAGGAATGTCGGGAGCGCAGCCCAAAGCTACAGTAATTGCCGGTGGCATCTGCCTTGTGGCCGAGGTAAATCAAAAAGCAACAGAATTGCGTTATTCTCAGGGATGGGTCGATGAAGTGTACGATGATCTTGATGTATTGATTAATCGTGCCATGGATGCAAGGAGCAGGGGAGAGGCTGTTTCTATTGCTTATCGCGGAAATGTGGTTGACCTGCTGGAGAAGCTGGTAAGTGAAAAAGTGCCGGTTGAGCTGGGTTCTGACCAGACATCACTCCACAATCCATGGTCTGGCGGATATTATCCGGCAGGAATTGGATTTGATGAGGCTAATGAGCTTATGGGTTCTGATCCCGGGAAGTTCAGAGAAATGGTACAGGCTTCCCTGCGGCGGCATGTTGACGCTGTAAATAACCTTGTAAAGGGGGGCATGTATTTTTGGGATTACGGTAATGCTTTTCTGCTGGAGGCTGGCCGGGCCGGTGCAGATGTGTTTGATGAATCAGGTGGTTATAAATATTCCTCATATGTACAGGATATTATGGGGCCGCTATTTTTTGACTATGGCTTCGGCCCTTTCAGGTGGGTATGCACATCATCGCTCGACAGCGACCTTGAAGAAACTGATGCTATTGCAGCGGATGTGCTGAAAGAAATTGTCAGTACTGCCCCACCTGAGATACTCCCGCAGATGGAGGATAATCTTCTCTGGATACGGCAGGCTGGTAAAAATAATCTCGTGGTAGGGTCAAAGGCCCGGATATTGTATGCCGATGCCACCGGGAGGATAAAAATTGCATCTGCATTTAATAAAGCAATAAGGGAAGGGAGGATAACTGCACCTATAGTGCTTGGCAGGGATCATCATGATGTGTCGGGCACAGATTCCCCGTACAGGGAGACTTCCGATATTTATGACGGCTCATCTTTTACAGCCGATATGGCTGTTCATAATGTAATAGGAGATTCATTCAGGGGTGCCACCTGGGTTTCGATACATAACGGAGGTGGTGTAGGCTGGGGTGAAGTGATTAACGGGGGATTCGGACTTCTTCTCGACGGCTCTTCAGAAGCTGACCGCCGGCTTGAGATGATGCTGCACTGGGATGTTAATAACGGTATTGCACGCCGGAGCTGGGCCCGGAATGAGGGCGCAATGACTGCGATCAGGCGTGAAATGGAGCAGACCCCACTGCTGAAGGTCACTTTGCCCAGTATTGTTGACGAAGATCTGCTCAAAGGAGTGTGAGTCTGTTACACCGTTTGTTATGAAAAAGATACGTTATGCACTTATTCTTGCGATTATTGCACTGATAGTTGTTTCGTGCGATGATGAAATATTCGGTCCACGCTCACTGGAAGGGACCTGGAGGGTTACTGAAGACAGCGAAGCTTTTGGGCGGCAGACTTTCATGGTCGGAATCGGTTACTTTCCCGGTGACAGCAGCAGGATATTAATTGGAAATTTTTCAAATCTTGATGTCGGAGTTGAGGTTGTTGCAAATGTACAGGGCCTGTTACTCACAATCCCACAGCAATCCGTGCAGAGCCGTGGCGGGTCCTTTCGCGTAAGCGGAAGCGGCACGGCAACATCGAACCTCAGGCGGATTAACTGGGACTACAGGATTGACGGTACAAACTATACTGCGGTTTTTGATAAACAGTAGTAACTTTCATTATCAGTACCTGCCGGCATTGAGCATAATAAGGGTGCAGTCTTCGAGCACTTCAATCCCCTCTTTCCTGGCCATATCCATAAACTCTTCATTTTCTGTTCCGGGATTGAAAATTATCCTGGCAGGATGCAGTGAAAGAATATAGGAGTAATACTCTTTCTGCCTTACTGGACCCACATAGAGAGTTACAGTGTGAATATCGTCGAAGTGAGGTTTGTTTTTCAGGATCTCGATACCACCAATCTCCCCATTCTTTATTCCTACAGGAACTACAGGAACATTGTGACGCAGGAGGCTTTTTACCGCTTTGTATGAAAACCTGATAGGGTTGGGGCTTGCGCCCAGTACCATCGTTTTTTTTGTTGTCATTTTTTGCTGTATATGAACTCTTAACCGCGTGCGGCTAAAATAATTCTTTTTTACTAAATGGCAATAGTAATAACCCTTTACCGGGTAAATAAGTTTGTCTGGCTGCCCGGTGATTTATGCAGAAATACCGGTTAAATTGAATGTTGGTTACCACCCTCCACTGTCGCCTGTTGCACAGAAGGTTCCGGAGGTTAATCAACAGTCCTTTTCCCGGCGGCATACAGTTACTATGGCCCATGCGGCAACACCCTCTTCCCTTCCGGCAAACCCCAGTTTTTCGGTAGTGGTTGCTTTTACGGATACATTCTCCGCTCCGGCCCCGGTAATCGTACCTATTATATTCTGCATTTCGCCAATGTATGCTTTTATTTTTGGGTTTTGAAGGGTTACAACACAATCAATATTGCCTGTCCGGTACCCCTTTTCTCCTAAAAGCTCAACGGTTTCCCGGAGCAGGTGCTTGCTGTCTATGTCTTTAAACTTGCTGTCATTGTCGGGAAAGTGGGTGCCTATGTCACCGAGGGCAACAGCCCCCAGTAGTGCATCGCATATTGCATGCAGAAGTACATCGCCGTCGGAATGAGCAATGCACCCCTTGTTGTGAGGTATGTTAACTCCGCCGATTATAAGCTTCCTTCCTTCAACCAGCTGGTGAACATCATAACCGATACCGCATCTTGTGTGCATATGAAAATGGTTTAGTTCAGGCCTCCGGGAAAAAGGATTCTCACCTGGCCTGCAGCAACAGTGCAGGAAACTTCAATGCCCGTGTTATCAGAAAACTTCATCAGGTGTGCTCCTTCGAAGACCTTCAAAATCGAAAGCCAGTGAGAACCTGAGGGTGTTTGCAAGCGGATTGGTACGGTAGACCGGAATCAGGTATGCAACATCCAGTGTGAAAACATTAAGCTTTAAGCCGATACCGGTTGTGAAATATTTCCGGTTGCCTTTTGTCTCATGTTCATGATAATAACCTCCCCTGATTGCAAACTGGTTAAGATACCAGTACTCCATGCCAACCGAGTAGAATATCTCTCTGAGCTCTTCCCTGAAACCGCCTGGTGCATCGTAAAACGACTGCAGCATCCCTATGGGAACCGAGACATTGGGGTCGCGTCCCGCCCTTATCACAGGGTTGCCGTCTTCATCTGTCCTGTCCTGGTAGTAGACGGGAGGGGTAGGTACAAGAAGCTTATTCAAATCCAGGGCAAGGGCAAGGCTGTTGTAGGGGTCAATATCAAGCCTCAGTGAGCTTCCGATACCCATATTGATTGGAATGAACTGTGCATTCTGATCGTCACCGTATGTTATCTTGTTCCCAATGTTTGATATGTTCAGGCCAAATGCCAGCTCACCAGGCAGGTCTGAAACGGTTATGTCATTCCTGTAGTAGGCAGACACATCGGCTGCAAATGCCCATGCAGCTTTGGATGCCATGCCCTGAACATAAGCACCGCCTGTGAGGTCTGAGCGTATATACCTGAATGCCAACCCCCCACTGAAATTATCGGAAAAAAGCCTGGAGTATGCCGCATCAATTGCAAACTCATTAGGATTATGCTGTCCGTCAGGCTCGCCTGCCATATTGGTAAAAATTATCTCACCGAGAGAAAAATAGGTGAGTGATGCCGCGAGCACCTGGTAATTGTCAATTCTTTTGTAACCCGACAGGTAGGCAAGGTTGATGTCGTCGATAAGATTTCTTAACCATGGTGTGTATGAAAATGCCGCACCGAAATCATCGTCAATAAATGCGTATTTGGCAGGGTTCCAGTGCATTGAGTAGACGTCGGGGCGGATTGCAATTCCGGCGTCTCCCATTGCACCTGATCTGGAATCGGGCGCTACTGTAAGAAAAGGAACGGCAACATGAACGACATTGATTTGCCCTCCAAGCTCATAGGGGGCAATCTCCTGGGCATGGAGATTAAACGGCAGGATCCTGTAGATGATCAGCAATCCAAACAGCACAAAAGCCTTTTGAGTCATATTACATCTGAATAGTTTGAGAGTACAAAAATATAATAATTGAGCATACTGTTGCAAACTTCTGTGCAATTTGAACAGAAACCCCGTTCAGGTCATATTTAATGATAACCAATATAATTGCTATTTTAGTATAACAAGCCTTTCATATTTTTCTGCTGTCACACCTTCACGTGTCCTCACCCTGAGTCTGTATATATATACGCCTCTTCCAATCCTGCTGCCAAACTCGTCCAGTCCGTTCCACGGTATCGGGTCAGGCTTAAAGCCAGTGGTATTTATTGTTCTGCTTATTGTTTTTACCAGTCTGCCTGAAACGGTAAAAATTTGTATCAATACATCAATATCGGCTCCGGGATGGTTGTGTTCAAAATGAAAGGATGTATTATCTGTGAACGGGTTGGGATAGTTGAAAACATTCCTGAGTGTGAGTTCTTCTGTTGAAGTTACAACAAAATCCAGATCTGCCTCCGACGAGTTGTTGAACACATCCCAGGCTTTCAGCCTGACATTATAACTGCCTTCATCCAGGTTAGCGAATGGATACTCAATCGTACCACTCTGATAGCTGTCGGCATCTGCCACGTAATAGTCGTTTAGCACAATGAGGGTTGAAGGGTCATTGTTAAGGGTGAGGGTAATATCATGGCCGATGCCGCTTCCTGTAGTGTTGATCCCGCTGCTGTCGGTCAGGAATGCCAGCAGCCTTGGATTCCTGTCTGTTATGCCGCCGGAAACAAAACTGGCATCATTCATATAGAGCCTTATTCCGGGACCCTCGGTATCGGTTACCGCACGGGAGTCTGATCCGCCTACCACAATGTTTTCAGAATAGCCTGCCGCATCGTCATTGCCATCGAAGGCGAATGAACTTATCTTACCGTATCCGTAATGATATGCAATGTCTCTTGGCACAATGAATTCGAAACTGAACATGCCGGCTGAAACAGTTGATTTTCCCTTGTACAGGATATTGCTTCTTTCAGTGTAGCTGAATGGCGTTGCCCCGTCATTGCCAAGAGTGGTATTTTCTGTCTCCTTGTCATACACCGTATGATAAACCAGTCCACCGAAACCCTCCATTACCTCCCCCCGGTTGTTCTTTATTTCACCTGAGATCCTCACATGTCCCATAGCTCTGAGAGTATCCGGTTCTCCCGGGACAGGCAGGTTGTTTACAGAGGTTATTTCAACATTATATGACGGTATGGCAATTTCCATTGAAGGATCGCCGAGCAGGGCAAAGCTTCGCTTATTTATTCCTGTTCCGGAATTGATCTTGGTAAGCCTCATTATATCGCCCAGTCTCATATTGCTGCCGTTATAATGATTTTCAAGGGCAAAGCGGTAAAAGTTCTGGTTCAGGAAGAAATTGGGTGTTGCATAAACCAGCCTGGTGGTAGAGAACAGGGCAATAGCGCCACCGTTAGGGTTTAACAGCAGCATTTCTCCTGCACTTAACCTGTTGTGATTATCGTAACGGCTGAACTCACATGTTGCAGTCATAAATACCGGGAGCCTGGTCCGGTTTGTAAATGACATTACATCGTTTATATCGAGTATGTTTTCATCTGCAAGCCTGAGTTCATTGCCATGTCCCACGTAATTAATAATAAGGGCGCCTTTTCGAACTCTTTCCGATATTGCGCGGTTAACATCAGGATACCTCTGGCCGAGTGACGTCCCGATTTTGGGCCACGCATCCAGGTAGATCTTTTCGATATTGAAGACCGGGTAATTGGTTTTTACCCCCCCGGCGAGTATATCTGAATCGCGCATATGAATATTATTGTCGCCATCATCTCCAATGAAGCACAGCACATTTTGCCAGTCACCCTTTTTTGCCGGCGAATTGTAATTAATGATTTTGCTTACAACTGCCTGTGCCTGATCGGGGGTAGTAACAGGGATCCTCCCGATTCCAATGTCAACCAGTCCCATATGCTCCCCCTCATCATCATCCAGCAATCCGAAGAAATCGTCACTTACAAATGATTGCGTAGGCCTGAGGGAGTTGGGGGACTGGTAGGTCGGGATGAAGTTCATGCCTGAGGGATCCCCCGGACGGTTATCGTATGACCCGTTACCAAAAAGCAGAAGGTATCTTACCATACCGGTTTCTCCTGACGGCCTGTCGTACAGCATTTTCATGAAGTCCCTGATTGCGGTTACGTCAGGGTTGCCCGATGAAAATTCATTATATATCATTTCGGGTGTTACCACCACCACTTCCAGTCCGTTTTGCAGTCTCCTGTGCTCTGCCAGTTGATTGGCCTGGTTCAGGAATAGTGGGTTTGCAACTATGACCATGCCGGCATGCCTGATGCCATGAAGGTTTTGATTGGAAACCGGGCCTGCAATTTCCGGTTCGAGGTAACCGCTGCCGTCAAAGGCAATGTACTGGTTGATGCTGCCGGTCTCATCCGTAAAAAGGGTGCTGTTCCCTGACAGCCGGGTGTCAGGTTCTGAAATGTTGGCAGGATCGGTTATGTCCCAAACCCTCAGGCCCGCACTACTGTTCTCTATCCTGAATTGGGATACTGCTCCGTCTGAAACCGACCTGGTGTCTCTGAAGTGCATCTGGCTGCCATGCATGCGCAGCCTTCTGCGTACATTAACAAGCAGGTAATCGAGCCACCCTTCGGCCGAGGGAGTGGTCTGGTTAAATGTTAGTGACAGCTCCAGGTCATTGCCGGTTGCGGGGAAGCTGAAAATACTTTCCCTTACGGAGGCGTAATCGGAAACCACGCTTCCCGGGTTAACAGCTGGCATGCTTAACCGGTCGGACTCACCGGAACCGGACTGAAGGCTGAATGATGAGGCAACAGGAGCCCGTGCTGCCACCCTCCATTTTATAATGGCATGGCTGCCTTGCAGGATAGCCGGGAAATTAAAGGAGAAGGTGTATCCGGTTACCAGCTTGAAGTGCTCACCGTACCAGTCCCTGCCTGATTTGAGAAGATTGACGAGATCTTTTTCATGAAAAGAGTAATCATCAAACTCATCTACCGTATGATGGGCCGGGCCGGGCGGAGTCTCTTTAATTCCGATACGTGGTTTGCCTGATGGCAATGAGGTGATAAAGTAATGGGTGCCATCAGAATATGGATGCCTGTCGTGTTTAAACATTCCGTCCTGTTCATCATAATCCCAGCTTACAGGGCCCTGGCCGTAAAACAGGATATAATCTCCCGGGCCGAATGTGTTGTTGCTGCCGGTATGAACATATATACGGTTCTCAACCAGGTCGTCCGGACGGGGCTTGTTGTTCATTTTTGGCAGTTTTCTGTTGCCATTACCGAAAATCCTCACATTCTGGGGCGAACTGATACCCATCCCGGCAAGATCTTCATATGTGAGTTTGTAGATGCCGTCCTCCGTAGTTTTTATTTTTATCCAGTCTCCACTTGCCAGAACCGAGGTTGAGACGTAATCTCTTTTCGGGTCAAGGCTCGTGGTATGGATTTCTTCAGAGATATCAGTAAATGCGTATGAGAATGACACAAGTTTTTCGGCGGCACCTGTAACGGGATTTCGCCGGAGCGGCACGAAAGACACCTGGAGAGCGGGTTGTCGTCTCGTACTGAGCCATTCCTGGCTGAGGCCGACGCTTTCGGGGAGGGGTTCCTTATTCCTTATTGCCTCCAGCTCCTTTGGGCCCAGGGGTTCAAACTGCATGTCGGCAAGAATTGCACGCTGGCCGGAGTGGTATCCGGGTGCGATGATAAGTTCCCGGTAAACCGGGAGGTCGGTTTTACCCGGGGTATATTCAGTTTCATCGAACCAGATGACCGGCTCATCGATGTTTATCGTACTTTCCCTTACTGTTGTACCTTGTTCCGGTTGAAGTTGTTTCCATTGTATATGCCTCGAAAAGGTCTGGTTCTGGGTCATGCCCGGCATGGATATCAGAAGAGCCGTGATTGTTAGTATTATAAGCATACCGGGGCTTGCTATAAGGGGTTATGCCGGCGTGCGGATATTAAAGATTAATCCTGCGGTTTTGCCGGGTGCGGTGATAAATTTGATAAAATTTTTG
>SLRB01000229.1 GCA_007131165.1 Bacteroidales bacterium
GGTTTCTCCAGAAACCTTGGAGCAAAAGAAGATATTTCACTTAACGGCCGGGGACCGGTTTATTATTCAAGGGGGAGCGATATAGACTATATTTTCAGGGTTTCGCCAAGGATAGTGAGAAGTATAAGAAATATGAGCCTGGGAATCGAAACTGAATATACCGCGGCTGCATATGCTGAATCATATGACACTATGGGGAGACCGGAAAGCAGTCAGTTAACTGCCAACCTGAGAATTTTGCTGTTTGCATTTTACCGTTTTTAAAAGGAAATCCAATGTTGTTTGTTGTATTTAAAACTTTGATGCAGAACGAAATGTGGAAGGTGGTTGACAGTATCCAATTATATTTATTTAACTGATGATAGATCCTGCAATTAGCGATATTTACAAAGCCCGGATGTCGGAAAAGGAGTTTGAGAAACTCAGCACATTCATCTACAGGGAGACAGGGATAAAGATGCCCCCTGTGAAGATAACCATGCTGCAGAGCCGGTTGCAGAAACGACTCAGGCACTTAAAGATCAGGACATTTGGTGAGTACATTGATTATGTGTTTGGTGAAAACGGGGCTGATGCCGAAATAATTCACATGATAGATGTGGTAAGCACAAACAAGACCGATTTTTTCAGGGAGCCGGTGCATTTTGAATTCCTGGCCGAGAATATCCTGCCGGGTATAAACCTGAAGACATCCGCCGACAGGCCCCTGAGAATTTGGAGTGCAGGATGCTCAAGCGGCGAGGAGGCTTACACCATAGCCATAACTATAAATGAATATATTGAGGAACACAAAGAGGATATAGACTACAGGATACTTGGCACCGATATTTCCACAGATATATTGCAAAAGGCCGTAAATGCAGTTTACAGAGAAGACAGGGTTGCTAATATTCCCATGAATATAAGGAGAAAATACTTCCTGAAAAGCAAGGACCCTAAGAAGAAAGCTGTAAGGATTGTTCCCGGTCTGCGGCAGAAAGTTTCCTGGAAGAGGCTGAATTTTATGGATCCAGGCTATGACGTCAAAGAGTCCTATGACATAATATTCTGCAGGAATGTATTAATTTATTTTGACAGGCAAACACAGGAGGATGTTATCAATAAGCTCTGCCTGCATCTTAAACCCGGAGGCTATTTCTTCCTGGGGCATTCTGAGTCAATCATGGGTATGAATGTTCCTGTAAGGACACTGAAGCCTACCATATACAGAAGGATGTAAAAGAGGATTGAAAATAATAAAAAGGGAAGCAATAATGCTAAATTCTACTTATTTAGATAAATACAGTATCCTTGTGGTTGATGATAATTCAATAAGCAGGGAACTGGTATTCGAAATTTTATCAGGTAGAGGCTACCAGATAAGATCTGCAGGAGACGGGAAAACAGCGCTTGAGATGCTTGAAGTAGAACAGTTTGACCTTGTGCTTCTTGATATTATGATGCCATATGTCAACGGGTATGAGGTTTGCCGGAGAATAAAGACCGGTTCAGGGATCCCGGTAATATTTATAACTGCAAAGAATGATTTTGAAAGTGTTATCAAAGGATTTGAGGCCGGGGCTGTCGATTATGTAACAAAACCCTACAATGCCCGTGAGCTGGTGATGAGAGTAAAAACGCACCTGGATCTTATCAGATCAAAGAAAGAGCTGGAGGTAGCCAGGGATCAGGCTGAAGAAAGCTCCAGGGCTAAAGGAGAGTTCCTTACCAACATGAGTCATGAGATAAGGACTCCTCTGCACGGGATTACCGGGATGATTGACCTTCTTCGTACAACCCGGCTTTCAGCTCAGCAAAACGAGTTCCTGGAGATAATGCAGTCATCGGCAGACACACTGCTTACCCTTATAAATGATATACTTGATTTTTCTAAGATTGAGGCCGGAGAGCTTAATTTTCAGTATGTTTCCTTTGACCTTAAGAAAAATGTATATAAAACAGCCAGTCTGTTAAAACCCAAAGCCATGGAGAAGGGCCTTCATTTTGATTTTGATGTTGATGACAAGATCCCGTCGGAACTTATTGGCGACCCTGCCAGGATCAACCAGGTAATAATGAATTTGGTTTCGAATGCAATAAAGTTCACGAACCGTGGCAAGGTCTCCATAACCGCAGCTATAGAACAAAGTACTGATGAATCGGTATTGGTCAGATTTGAAATAACCGATACCGGTATCGGTATTTCTAATGAGAATATGGACAAGTTGTTCAGGACTTTCACGCAGGTTGATGGCTCTACAACAAGGAAACATGGGGGTGCGGGACTTGGACTGGTTATTTCAAGGAGGCTTACTGAGCTGATGGGAGGGAAGATAGGAGTAAACAGCAAACCTGGAAAAGGCTCTGCTTTCTGGTTTACCTGCAGGTTAAAAAGATCGTTGTCAGAGAAGGCAGTAAATGGCGGTAAGGGAATATTGAAAAACAGGGAAAAAGATGTGGGACTCAGGGTACTTATTGTCGAAGATAGTCCGGTTAATGCAAATGTTGCCCGTATATTCCTTGAAAGGATGGGCCATGTCGTCGAACTGGCTGAAAATGGGGTTGTGGCGGTTGACAAGTGTTCTGTAGGCAGCTATGACCTGGTTTTTATGGACATCAACATGCCCGAGATGGACGGCTATGAGGCCACCCGTATTATCCGGCAGATGGAAAGGGAAAACGGGGGGAACAGCATTAGGATAGTCGCTATGACAGCAAATGCTATGGCAGGTGACAGGGAAAAGTGCCTTAAGGGCGGGATGGACGACTACATATCTAAACCCTTCAGACCTGCTGAGCTGAAAAAGATCATTAATAAATGGTTTAACGCAAAATCTTTACGCTATGAGCAAGTTAAGTGATGCCGATCTGATTAATGAACTAACAACCCGGTTGCAGGCATACAGCAAAACGCTGAAAGAGATGAAAGACCTGAACAAGGAGTTAAAGGTCGTTAACAAAAAACTCGAAGAATCTGAAGCATTGAAAAGCCACTTCATTTCCAATATTACAAATGAAATTGTCAATCCCTTTGCTTCGA
This sequence comes from Bacteroidales bacterium, assembly GCA_007131165.1. Taxonomy (GTDB): domain Bacteria; phylum Bacteroidota; class Bacteroidia; order Bacteroidales; family PUMT01; genus PXAP01. The sequence continues at coordinate 3,020 of SLRB01000229.1, forward strand.
TCATCGGATTATCAAAGAATATTCTTTCTGCTAAAAAGGAAGACTGGAAGACAATCATTTCAATGGTTTCATTGATACACTCCGAAGCGTTTAACCTTGATTTCCAGTTCAAGAACATATTCGTTGCTGCAAAACTTGAGGCCGGTGAGGTCAGTCCGGATGTACTTAAAGTAGATATAAATTCACTGATCGATGGTGTTCTTGAATCATTCAGGATAGAAGCCAAGAAGAAGAAGGTGAGCTTTAATTTCGACTTCAGTGTTACCCCGGGGGTTGAAAAGATATATTATTTCAATACCGACCCGGAAAAGCTGCGGCTGATCACCTCAAACCTGATAAGCAATGCCATAAAATTCAGTTCACCCGGTCAGGTTATTGAGATACAGGTATCGATGGAAGAAGATAACCTTGTCATAAGTGTAAAGGATCAGGGAACGGGAATATCAGAAGAAAACCAAAAGGTCATATTTGACAGATTCAGACGTCTTGATACAGGGATAAATTCTCTCAACAGGGGCCACGGACTTGGATTGTCTGTTAATAAGGCCCTGCTCGACATGCTGAACGGGACTATTAAAATTAACAGCAAACCGGGTGAGGGTGCCGAGTTTATTGTTTCACTCCCCGAACAGTCTTTGCAGACTGAGGGTTTTTCCTATGAAGGAACTGAAACTTTTTTTGAAGACGAGGAGATGTTTTAACAAGCCGGTATGGAAATAAATAACACACATTTTCTCTATCCGGCCGCGATACACGCAAGCAGGTCACCATGCATAATCAATACAATTCTTGGTTCCTGTGTTACTGTATGCCTGTATGACCAGGTTAACAGGACCGGAGGGATGAATCATTTTATGCTCCCGTTATGGAACGGACAGGGTCTTGCATCACCAAAATACGGGAATATTGCCATAGAGAGGTTGCTCGAAAAGATGATAAGCCTTGGTTCAAAGAAAAGCAACCTTATAGCAAAGGTTTTTGGCGGTGGCGAAGTTATCGATACCCAGCATGCCCAGTTCAATATCGGTCACAGGAATATTGATGTGGCAATCCAGATACTGGAAGAACTGAGAATACCTGTTAAAAGCTCGAGCCTCGGAGGGAAGCTTGGCAGGAAAATATCATTCAACACCTATACGGGAGGTGTTTCACAGAGGTATATCAACAGGCAGATAAAAGAAGGGACAGGTTAATAATGGAACATCTAAACATTTTTTTAGTGCACATGCCTTTCTGGCAAAGCCCCGCCAGGACATTATCGCGCTTGGAAGACGCGGGTTTTTAAGATAAACTAAAAATGCTGATGTGCAATGTATTACCTGTATTATTGATAAAGCTGTGTGCGGATCATGTTGGAAACTTTAACACAAGAAAGTGAATATAATACTTTGCAAATATTTTTCAAAGGATGAGGAACAAGATCAAGGTCCTGATTGTTGACGATTCTGCTGTTGTAAGGCGAACATTATCTGAGATCGTAGATTCTGATCCAGCACTGGAGGTGATCGGGACAGCATCTGATCCATATGTGGCGGCAAAGAAGATGCTATCGCAGGCACCTGACGTAATTACACTTGATGTGGAGATGCCTAAAATGGATGGATTGACCTTTTTGAAGAAGATAATGTCGCTTCACCCGATTCCGGTAGTAATTATTTCCAGCCTTACGGCTGAAGGCACTGAGACCGGCTTGAAGGCTCTTGAATATGGTGCCGTTGAAATAATCACAAAACCGAAAATGGATACGAAATTGTTTATTGAGGAGTCCAGGATCCGGTTGTGCGATGCCATAAAAGCCGCTTCGCTTGTCCGCCCGAAACGTAGAAATATACCTGCCCCGGTAATTAATGTTCAGCCAAAACACAGTGCCGATGTAATAATCCGGAGAACCTCTGCGCAAAGTATGATTAAAACTACCGAAAAGGTTATTGCAGTTGGTGCTTCAACAGGCGGGACAGAAGCGCTTACCGTCTTTTTAAAATCCTTTCCGCCTGATTCTCCCGGTATAGTGATAGTGCAGCACATGCCTGAACAATTCACAAGGACATTTGCCCACCGTTTGAATGAGGTATGCAGCATAAATGTAAAAGAGGCCGAGAACAATGATACCGTTATCAGGGGCAGGGCATTGATTGCCCCGGGGAACCGGCATACTTTGTTGAAAAGGAGCGGAGCAAGATATTACCTGGAGGTAAAGGATGGCCCGCTGGTTAACCGCCACCGCCCGTCGGTCGATGTCCTGTTCAGGTCAACCGCAAGGTATGCCGGGAAAAACGCTGTAGGGATAATAATGACAGGCATGGGTAATGACGGTGCGAGTGGCCTTCTTGAAATGAAGGAAGCAGGAGCGTATACAATAGCACAGGATGAGAAAAGCTGCGTTGTTTTCGGAATGCCTAATGAGGCCATAAAGCTGAACGCGGTTAAAACCGTCCTGCCACTCGATAAGATCGCCAGCCAGGTAATTAAATTAACAAAAAATGATTGAGTTAATTAATTGGCTAAAAACATATATTCTATGATATCAAAACTATTCAAACTCCATTATCCTGTACTGCTTGCCTTTCTTATGGGGGTACTGGTATGGGCCGGTTATGTTGCCGACAAGGCTTATTTTGATGATAATGTGCCGGGATTTTCAGGTGCAATTGCAGGTAATACCAGTAATCCTGCCTTCTGGTTCCTTTCGGCCGCTCCCCTGGTTTTCTCTTTTGCCGCCTACAGATACAACAGGAGTGTAGTATCCAAACTGAGAAAACACAAACGCAAACTCAAGCTTTCAAACAGGAATTCCGGAAGGCTGCTTGAATTTGTGCAGGGACTTATTACAGGCCGGCAGGATATAACACTCGACACCGGCGACCAGTCTGATGAACTTACAAATTCGCTTGTGAAATTGCAGGAGCACCTTGTGAATACCCACAAGCAGGATGAGCAGAGGCGGAAAGAGGATGAGCAGAGAAGGTGGACTGCTGAGGGACTTGCAAAATTCGGCGACATTTTGCGTGGGAATTACGATAATATAGAAGAGCTGTCCTATCAAATCATCAGCAACCTGGTAAAGTATACAAACAGCAACCAGGGGGCGGTTTATATCCTTCACAATGAAGCAGGCCAGGAAAAGCAATTTGAGATGACTGCCTGTTATGCCTATGAAAGGAGAAAATATGCTGACAAACGGATTGAGTACGGTGAAGGCCTGGTGGGCGCATGTGCCCTTGAGATGGAAAAGATATATATGACTGATATACCCGATGATTACCTGAATATCACCTCGGGCCTCGGAACTGCAAATCCGCGGTGTCTTCTGCTAATTCCCCTGAATATAAATGAGACAAATCACGGGGTTATTGAGATAGCTTCATTTTATGAGCTTGAGAAATATAAAGTTGAGTTTATAGAGAAAGTTGCTGAGAGCGTTGCCTCAACAATTGCTACAGTAAAGATAAACATCAGAACCTCCCAACTGCTCAGGGAATCACAGGAACAGGCAAAGGCGCTCGCCGAGCAGGAAGAGCAGATGAGGCAGAATATGGAGGAGCTGCAGGCAACACAGGAAGAGGCTGCGAGGTACAGTGAACAGTTTGTCAGTTTTACCAATTCGGTGAACCATACTCTTATCAGGGCCGAATATGACATCAATGGGGTTCTTTTATACGCTAACGCGAAATTCCTCAACAAACTTGGTTATCCGGGGAAGGAAGAGGTAGAAGGACAGCATATTTCGATGTTTATAAATGAGAAAGACAGGGAGTGGTTTGAGCCGATCTGGGATAACCTGGTAAAGGGAGGCAGGCATTTCGAGGGTTATATGAAACATGTTACCAGGACAGGACAGGATCTGTGGACAATGGCTACATACACCTGTGTCAGGAACAATAATGGTGAAACTGAGAAAATACTCTGCCTTGCCATTGATACTACAGAGCAGAAGAAGCAGAGCCTTGACTATGAAGGACAACTTGCGGCACTTGATCTGTCAAATCTTAAGGTGGAATACTCGATAGACGGCGAACTGATAACTGCCAATGAGAAATTCATGGATACCATGCAATATTCAGAAGATGAGCTGTCAGGCAAGATGGTTTTCGATATACTGCATAAAGATGAATATGAAGAGTTTCAGCAGGTCTGGGAAGATGTAATGAAAGGTAAGCCTTTCGGCGGACAAATTAAGGGGGTCACCCAGCGGGGTGAGGAGCGATGGCTTCGTGGTACATTTTCGGCGGTAAGGGATATGTATGGCGACATTGCAAAAATAATCCTTATTGCATCAGAAATAACCAAGGAGAAGAAAATGGAAATGGAGACAATAAGGCAGACCGAGCTGCTTAAGGAACAGGAGGAAAAGCTCAGGAATTCAAGAGTTGAACTGAGGGCCAAACTTAAGGAGACAAAAGAGGAGATGAAGCAGCAATTCCGTGAGATTGAGAGAATAAAGCTCAGGAATGAACGAACCCTTGAAGGCGCACTTGATGCAATAGTAACAATTAACCAGGCCGGGTTGATCCAGTTCTTCAACAAGGCATCTGAAGATTTATGGAATTACAGGAAAGAAGACATCATCGGCAAATCGGTTTCAATGCTGTTTTCAAAAGAGCAAATCGAAGAGGATGAATTTATCAGGGCATATGTTGCACCCGGAGCAAAGAAGGTTATAGGAGAGAGGAAAGAGGTAAATATTACCGACAAGAATGGTGAGGTTAAACCAGTATTATTTCTTCTTTCAGAGGCAAAAGTTGATAACGAGCATACCTATACCGCATTTGTTCAGAATATAGAGGTTGAGTTGTTTTAACTGATTTTTGTAGTTCCATGGCCGGGAGGCCACCCGGTTTTATACAGGGATATTGATCAATCCGTTTACGTTTGGGTGATTTAAATCACCCGCTCCCCTTGCCAAAATCACCGGAAATATTGAATTTACCTGGGCAACACCAGGTAAATTTGTTGTTAATGGTATTGAAATGTGCAGATTACAAAGCCAAAAGCCGGAGTTATACACTTATTTGCCTGCCAATTGTAGCGGATGTAACTGTAAATTAATACTTCACGGAGAGTTATTATCGTAACATAATTTCAGATAAATACGTAGAACTTCTTACGTTTTGATGCCTTGTACTTTTAGTAAAAACGGGATTTATGGCATAGCATGGCCAACTTTGTCTAAAACAACCAGATAATGTATATACGTTTACCACTTATTATACTAATCACATTTCTGGCGACAGCCTCACTGTACGGGCAGTTTTCGCCCTCGGCAACACCGGAGCCTGTTACCTGTTATGGCGATACTGACGGGAAGATACATGTTGAGGTTACCGGAGGAACTGCTTCATACAGGTTTATCCTTTACAATGATATGTTCGTTGAGCTCGACAGGTACGAGGGGGACAACTCTTCACATACCTTTGATGAACTGGAGCCCGGCACTTATAATGTTATAATACAGGATTCCGAAAACGGAGTTATTCTTGCCCCTGCTGTGGGAGAGCCTGATGAATTGATAGTTGGTGTTTTGCCGGCCCCGGCCGATATTTGTCCCAATACCGACAGGCAGTTGTTCGGGCAGTATTCCGGGGGTAATGGAGGACCATATTCTCATTTGTGGACTGGCAGTGGCGAAGCATATCTTGATAACCGCTTCATTGACAATCCGGTATTTAATTCCGCTGACATTGGTGAATACACTTTGACCTACCGTGTGGAGGATTATAAAGGTTGCTGGGCAGAAGAGGTTATCACCATTGAGGTATTTGAAGAGATTACTGCTGAATTCACTCATGAAGACGTAACCTGCTATAACGGAAACAATGGATCGGTTACCGTTACAAACGAAGATGGTGGTTCGGGCATTTACGAGTATATGGTTGACGGAAGCGGATGGCAGGACTCACCGGTTTTCGAAGGTCTGATTGCCGGAGAATACAATATCTGGATCAGGGATGCCCTGCATCCTGATGATTGCACCGTGCTTGTCGGTACAATTGAGATTACACAACCAGGGCTTCTTGGTGCTGATATTTCACATACTGATGTAACATGCCATGGCGGAGCCAACGGTACCATTACAGTCGGTTCGCCCGAAGGTGGTTCTGGTGATTACGAGTATCGCATCAGTGGATTTGACTGGCAGCCGGGCGGCCTGTTCGATGGTCTTCCTGCCGGTGACTATATTGTTGAGATTCGTGATGCCAACGACACCGGTTGTGTTATTGAGCTTGACGGTTCATATACTGTTGGCGAGCCTGATATTCTTGATGCAGATATTTCGCATACTGATGTAACATGCCATGGCGGAGCCAACGGTACCATTAC
>SLRB01000312.1 GCA_007131165.1 Bacteroidales bacterium
ACCCGGACTGGCATGTTCAGGGCGGGAGCCGTCGAAAAAACATGAATTTGTATATTGCTTGAATACCAGCACTATCAGGGGACAAGAGCCTGGTTTGCCGGGATCGGTCGAGATAGCCGGCGAAGCTGGTTATGATGCTGTGGAATTGTGGGTCGGGGAGGTAAGGGAATATCTTGACAGGGGTGGCAGCCTGGCCGAACTAAGAAGGGTTCTGGAGGCAAGCGGGATAAAGGTTGCCGGTGCCATAGGGTTTGCTCCATGGATAGTTGATGATGATGAACAGCGTGCCAGTGGTTTTGTTCAGATGGAGGAGGAGATGAACATAATGGCTGAACTGGGTTGCAGAAGGATCGCTGCTCCTCCGGCAGGCTTTCACCAGAGGGCTGACCTTGATTTGGGGCGTGCGGCCGGGCACTATGGAAAGCTGCTGGACCTTGGCAGGAAAACCGGAGTGATGCCGCACCTTGAGTTCTGGGGAGGGTCATTATCGCTCAGCACCCTTTCGGAGGCGCTTTATATTGCTGCGGCGGCAAATGATCCTGATGTGCGCATACTTGCCGATGTGTATCACCTTTTCAGGGGAGGTTCGGGGTTTAACGGCCTGAAGCTTTTAAGTGGCAGGACCATAGAGATATTTCATATGAATGACTATCCGGGTGATGTACCCAGGGAGGAGCAGACCGATGCTCACAGGGTTTATCCCGGTGACGGTGTTGCCCCTATGGGGGAGATCATATCCGTTCTGCACAGGATGGGAGGGGTAAAGGTCCTTTCGCTGGAGCTGTTTAACAGGGATTACTGGAAGCAGGATGCCCTGGAGGTAGCTGCAACCGGGCTTAAAAAGATGAAAGATATTGTTGATGCAGTGGTTTGAAACTTCGCAGCTGATTATCGCTTAACAGCAAAATGATTACCGTCAGGCTGATGATATCTGCCACGCAAATTGTCGTCAATCTTTTAACATTATAAACCGGCATGATGGTTACACAATCTTTATCAAAATGCAGAAAACCGCTGCCGGTTTGTGAAACGATCCTGATAGCGGTTTCAGTTTTATTATTGCCATTTTTTGAAACAGCCGCGTCATTTTCAACCACCCCCCCGGGAGCCGGTGTGGTTATAAACGAAATTATGCCGGCAAACCTGAATATCATAAGTGATGAGGATGGTGATTACAGCGACTGGATAGAGCTATACAACTATGGCAGTCAGTCCGTCAGCCTTGATGGCTGGGGACTGTCGGACGATTATGACAGACCGTTCAGATGGATATTCCCTGCGATAGTCATACAGCCCGGTGAATATCTGCTTGTATGGGCTTCGGGAAAGGACAGGAGGGATCCATCGCATCCCCTGCACACAAATTTTTCCATCTCATCAGAAGGGGAGGAGGTGCTGCTTACAGAGCCGGGCGGTACGCTCGCCAGTCATATCTCCCCTGTGCCTGTCCCCGGCAACATATCTTTTGGCAGGATACCCGGAGAGGCCGGTGAACTTGGCTATTTTAAGGTACCGACGCCCGGCTATGAAAATCATCATGAAAGTTATGCCGGTATTACTCCCCCACCTTCGGCTTCACTCAAGCCGGGCTTTTACCCGGGTATCCGGACAGTGGAGATAAGCCACCCTGATCCCCTGGCAGTTATAAGGTATACAACTGATGCTTCGGTGCCGGGGGCTATGGCCCGGCTTTATGAAGCACCACTGAAGCTGGAAGACCTGGAGGGAGTGCCGGATATTATATCCGGGATACGGACCAACCCCCCGGATGTCCCTTCAAGCATAGAATGGTACCCCCCTGCAAATAAAACAGATAAAGCTCATGTTATCAGGGCGGTTGCCGAAACGCCAGGATACATTCCTTCCAAGGCTGCAACCTTTACCTACTTTATTGGCCGCGATCACCCCCCGCTACCCGTGTTCAGCATAGCTACAGCAAATGACAACCTGTTCGACCATTACAGCGGCATATACGTACCCGGCGCTATTTATGAACAAAACGGCTATGGCACCGGATGGTACGGGCAGCCCAATGCAAACTATTTTCAGCGTGGAACCGGATGGGAGAGACCCGCTTCTCTCGAGTTCTTCGAAGATGGTGAGCGTGTTCTGATGCAGGATATTGGTGTCAGGATACACGGAGGCGGTACCCGGGCTCTTCCTATGAAATCTTTAAGGTTGTATGCCAGGGGAAGTTACGGTAACACACATATGGAGCATGATTTTTTTAAGGATCAGGGTGTGCAGTCTTTCAAAAGGCTTATCCTCAGGAACAGCGGACAGGATTTCTGGGGGTGGGGGACTATGTTCAGGGACGGTTTCATGCATAAGCTTGTTGAACCGCTTGGATGGGATATACAGGACTATGCCCCGGCAATACTATTCCTGAATGGCGAGTACTGGGGTATCCATAATATCAGGGAGAGATATGACCGGCACTATTTTGAACGCAGGTACGGTATTGAGGAAGGAGATCTCGATTTCCTTGAATCAAACCGGGAGGTTAGGGACGGGTCGGCCGACCATTACAACTATATGATCTCATTCGCCGAAGAAAACCCTCTTTCCGCACCTGATGCCTACAGTCACCTGCAGACGCTGATGGATACTGACAACTACACCGATTTTTTCGTGGTTAATATTTTCTTCAATAATATTGACTGGCCCGGGCACAACCTCAGGTACTGGCGTTACAGCGGCGAGACCCTGAACAATCCGCCACACGGACTTGATGGTAGGTGGCGCTGGGCATTCAACGATTTTGACTTCGGGTTCGCGAACACGGGCGAACCCTATCCTCATAACCAGAATACACTTGCTTATGCTACCGATCCTGACGGTGGCGACTGGCCGCCCAATCCGCCCTGGTCCACTTTCCTGATACGCAGCCTCCTTGAAAACGAAGAGTTCAGGAACGGTTTTATCAACAGGTTCGGCGACCTTATGAATTCCATATTCCGGCCTGAGTATATGGTTTCAGAATTAGACAGGTACGCGACAGCGTTGGAGCCTGAGATTATGCGTCATATGGAGCGCTGGGGGCATCCCGGCACATCTATGGAAGAATGGTATGCAAATATCGAGAGAATGAAACGGTATGCCGACCGGAGGGGCTACCACCAGGTTTCTCATATAATTGATTATTTTGGTCTTGAAGGAACCTATACCTTGGGGATAGATGTTGAAAATGGTGGCGGGGGAACTGTTAAAGTAAACAGGCTGATGCTTGAGGCCGGGGGAATGTTCCCGGAAAAAGAGGAGATGGGGTTCCCCTGGTACGGCAGCTATTTCATGAATATTCCTGTACCGCTTGAAGCTGCGCCAGTCCCGGGTTATATGTTCGTAAAATGGAAAACACAGGATGGAGAGGAGATCTTTGACAACCCTTACATTCTTGATTCAGATGAAAATATTACCCTGACTGCCGTGTTTGCCTCCAGCGACACTTTCTTCCCTGAACCATATATATTAAGTGATAATGTCCCTTTCCTTTTCACAGAATGGGAAGCGTCCGAACCGGCCGGGAGCTACCCGCCGCATATGGCTTTTGTTTATACGGAAGAGCCTGAGCCGGGTCATGATGCCTCAATAGAAGGCTTTACATCAGGCAGCTATGATATTGACAGCAGGACACGGATAAACGGCCACGGTTGCGGAGGGTTTTCATTTATTAATACAAGCAATATCGATGGCAACCCGGGCTATCCGGGACGAAGGCTGGGGGGTGTGCTGCTGGGACTCGATACACGGGAAGCTGAAGATGTCCATCTTATGTTCCACGCAGCTACCGTAAACAGAAACAGCAGAATATATAACCTCCGGCTTCAGTACAGGCTTGATGACCATAGTGAGTTTGCCGACTTTCCCTCACCTGACGGTGAGGTAGTTGAATACCGGTGCGGTTACGACGGGCATTCCCGTCGTACAGGTCCTCTTCCCCTGCCTGAAGAGCTTCACGGCCAGCAGTATGTTCAATTGCTGTGGCGGTATTACTATACCGGCGAAAGGGAGGACGACGACAGCGGTGCAAGGTCAGAGTTGCGTATAGGCAGTATCATGGTGTTTGAAGGCAGCGAGGTCCCGGATGGCTTCCTCCTTCCTGAGGTGTCGACGGCGATTGACAGCGATATAGTTTGCGACAATGACACGGTAAAGGTCAGTGCCTTTTTTGACCATGCCGGCAACAATACTATATATTCATGGTATGTTGATGATATGCCCGTTGCAGGCGGAAGTGACAACCACCTTTTAATAGAGCGGCCCTCTGACGGGACCGGTGTAAGGGTGTATGTTGACGACACGGATTTGTGCATACCTGGCCTGCCTGCGGTTTCAGGAGTTATGGTGCTGGATGTCAGGGAAGCCCCGCCCCGCCCCTCAGTAACATTGGCCGACAGTACGCTTGAGAGCAGCTCCCCCACCGGTAACCAGTGGTACAGCTCCGAAACAGGTATTGTTGAAGGAGCGGACGGACAGGTGTTTGTGCCTGAAACTGGCGGGAGTTACTTTGTAGTTGTTAATGACGGGTACTGCTACTCAGATCCTTCAGATACGGTCGAAATCCATATTACCGGCATCATTGCAGGGCCTGTTACGGAAGCCGGGGGGATTTCGGTATACCCAAACCCTGCAGGTAACATACTTTACGTCGATGCCGGTTTGCATGAACCGGAATACAGAGGATGGAGCATATTTAACACGGCAGGAACAGTCGTGATGTCAGGTATGGCTGCAGGTGGATCAGATATTATCCGGATTCCGCTTGATCATCTTTACCCTGGTGTCTATCTCCTGCAGATTGCATCAGGAAACAGCAGCATGACCATAAGATTTGTAAAAAAATAGGAAGAACCTGCTTGTTTCTCGGCAAAGGGGTATTCCCCACGCCGACAGAACATAGCGTGGGTTTGGCAGGAACATGATCGGTTCCTGACCATGGCCTGGCCTCCCGGTATTATGAATAAAATGAAATAATGGTGTTCAAAAAGCGTTAGTTAGGTATGTTTAATCACAAAAACAAAAATTATGTCTTTTAAGAATTCCAGTAAAGCAGTAAAAATTTTATCAACCTTTGCAATCCTTTTTGTCTATCTTGGAGTGATGCCGTCAGCGGCCCAGCAACTGCCGCAGCAGCAGATGCAGCCGGCCGAATACTCCGATAATGAGCTGATAGTATTTATCACAACTGCTCAGAAGGTTATGCCCCTTCAGCAGGAGAGCCAGGAGGAGATGATAGAAAGCATTGAGGACGAGGATCTTACTGTTGAGAAGTTCAATCACATACTCGAAGCACACAGTACCGGCCAGGAGGCTGATGCAACTGCCGATGAGATCGAATCTTTCAACATCGCCATGGAGGCTATCCAGGAAATCCAGTTTGAGTACGAACAGCTGATAGTAGAAACCATTACCGACGAGGGTATGGCTCCTGCCAAGTATGAGGAGATACTTGCCAATTATCAGCAGGATCCTGAGCTTCAGATGAGAGTGGCCGTTCTGATGGAAGAGATGCAGGAAGAGTAAAGTCTGCGCTAAAAAGGATACCCTATCGCGAGGTTAAGGATAAGGTTATCCCTTCTCCATTGTGAATCCAATGGTCTGATTTTCTGAAAATACCTTCCATCCTCATTATTGCCGGCTGAGGGGATAGCCAGGGGAAACGCCAGGTCTAACCTCAGAAGGAAGAAGGTGAAATCGAACCTTAAACCCGCACCGGTTCCCAGAGCGATCTGCCTGAGGAATTCGGGTGAAGTGAATGCCCCCCCGGGGGCATTCACTTTTTCCTCAATGTTCCATATATTGCCGGCATCTGCAAATATTGCCGTCTTGACAACATTGCCGAGGCTGATGCGGTATTCGAGGTTCATTTCAAGTTTTATTTCGCCCGCCTGGTAAATGTTGAAGGTTGAGGTCAGTGTATCTGGAGGAGAATAGGAGCCGGGACCCAGTGTTCGGGGGTGGAAGGCCCTGATGCTGTTGCTGCCGCCTATGGTGAACATTTTTGTGTACGGCAGGGATGTTGAGTTCCCGTATGGCACTCCCAGTCCGGTCATAAGCCTGGCTGCCAGCACGTTGTTGTTGTGCGTCCTGATATAGTGCCGCAGGTCGGCATCTGCCTTGAAGTATTGTGAAAAGCTCTGGTTAAAGAATGTGTAGTCACCGGTGGTTTCATCCCAACCCGCCAGTCCCCCATACCTTCCCGCCAGGTATGCCATATTGCCCGATGCATCAAGGTTCAGGTTAAAATACCAGTCGTTGCGTTCGTTTCCGGCCAATTGGGAATTATAGAAAAATGAATAATCGCCCCCAAGCAAAAACTGCTCGAACATCCCTCTCCTGAGCAACGCTTCATCAGTAAATATCTGCTGGTACTCTTCGGAAATCCTGCCGAGGCCGAATACGTTGAATGAAAAAGGATTGAACCGGTGCTGAATAACGGAAGAAGGGTTCCAGCGGTAGCCAAATTGTGATTTCATTGAGGAGAGGCTGAAGGCGTCGGTCCGGTCAAGAAAGCTGAAAGCAAGCGACATCGTTGTGCGTGGCATATACCTGGAAGACACCGTACCGGGTCTGAAGGGCATGAGGAGCCCCGGCAGCCCCAGTTCAGATGTCAGTCCCGCCTCAACGCTGTTCACGCCTGTTTGTCCTATCAGTGTTTCGAAGGCGCCTTCAAGGTTTATGCTTAAATTCTCGGCCCCCCCCAGCAGGTTCCTGTTATTGAATGAGGCAGTGATTCCGGGCCCGGCAAAATTGTTTGATTTAGATACTCCCCTGAGTTCGGCGCTTATGTTTTTTTTCTCCATGGGAGTAAGAATGACGCGTACATCCAGTATGTTGCCTGCTTCATTACTGGTATTCTGTGCCTGACCCGGCTCACCGGTATGTTTTTCTGTATACCCGTCTTGCGGTTCATGATCATGATTCTCCCTGTCACCGGACCCGGACATGGCGGAGTTGTTGGCGGCAGGCCGCTCAAAGCGTATATTCACGAATTTGAAGACCTCGAGGCCCATCAGGTGCCTGATAGTCAGCTCATGCTGGTTGCTGTTGTATAACTGCCCCTGCTCAAAAAATATAGCATTCATAAGAGTGCTCTCTTTTACAGGTAATATGCCTGTATTTGTCACCATCCCCGTCTCGCCCGATACTTCATTGTCCCTGGATGCTGAGGGTACTCCTGCCTGGCCCTTTTCGACCCTTATATTCCCGATCGTGTATTTATTAAGTGCATGAGCGGGTACATCAGGTTTTATTACCAGGTACAGGTCCACTTCCCTGTTGCCGGCAGTGCTGTCGGCCCTGAACAACAGGTAGTCGGGGCTGAAATAGAAGAACCCTTCATCCTTGAGGAACCTGTCTATACGTTCCCGCTCTCTTTTCAGGCCGGTAAGATTGTAGATGTCGCCGCTTTGGATGCCGGCATCCACCATTGCACGGTTTATTGCTTCTCCGGCGGTCGAGCCTGCTGAGGGCAGGAAGATATTTCCTATGCGGTAGGGATGCCTGATGCTTATCCGGTAATTGACAGAAGTCTCTTTGCGCCTTGAGGTGATATCGTAATTAATATTAGCATCAAATTGTCCCATGTTGAATAGCCGGTTCTGCATCAGGCTCTGGATGCGCTCTGGGTTCACATCGTCGAACAGTACCGGGGCCCTGCCTATACGGGTTCTTATCCAATTGCCTATCCCTCTTTCCCTGCTGTTCCGGGTTATGTTATATATCCAGACTCCCGGCCTCATTGTAAGTATCCTGTAATTGGGCCGGGGCGAAAGCACCGTTTCGAGCTCTCTTTCAATGTCTCTTGTTTTAACATCAGGTGCAACGGGCTCCAGGATTATCCTGCTTCCGCCGTAAAAGGTTTCATCTTCACCAAGATACCTGGTGCCGGAGCAGGAGGAAGCGGCAATAACCACGAAGAGCATTATGGCAAGGTGCATAATAAGAGGAGTGGCCCGCAAAAAATACTTTTTGCCACTCTTTCTTACTTTTACATGATAATTAAACCTTGCCATAGCAGTTTTAATGTTAACAGTGTCCTCTCCCGGCATCTTTACATGCCATCCTGCTATTATATCCGGGCAGTTATTCAACTTCCTCATCTTCTCTTCGTCTGAACAGTTCCCGTATATTATTATAGCTCCGGGAAAACATTACTGAGACACCGGTTTTTGTTATGTCCGGTTCGACAAGATCGCCATAATCCCTCGTCCTGAATCCCTTTAGTATAATATTGCCCTCGGGCGTCAGCAGGTATTCCAGCGAGAAATCTCCCGCAATATCGCCGGCTCCTGTCCTTCGCCTTGTTTCATCTTCGAGCTCGATATTTCCGCCTACCCTGACCCTGATCCGTTCATCCATGAAGTCGCGCGAGACCTCCATCTGCAGCTCTGTCCTTCCGGCAGCGGTTTCGTTTACATAATCTTCGTAGGATTCTATTTCGAAACTTATATCCAGGCCCCTTATATACCGGTCTGACATCCTGTTCAGCTGCTGCGACAATACCTGGCTTGCCGACGTCCTTGCTGCCGAGGTGAAACCGCCGCCTGCATCAGCTGCAGCCAAAGGATTTTCGGGGAGGAACCCTCCGAGGATGAGAAGTGCAAAAACCTGCTTGTTCAGTTCAGATTCATTCCTGTTAATTTCGTTTACCCTGGCCATTAACGACCCGTCCAAAGCCTGTCTGTGCTCAGGGGGCATATCAAGCTCAAAATTTATGTCCGGGCTCATCAGGTTACCCTTCATATTGAGGGATACCTGGAAGGGGAATTGCTGCCTGAGGCCTGCCGCGTCTCCCTGGCCTGCCGGGATATGTGCCCTCATAAGTTCCCTGGCGCTTGTCCGCACCGAATAGATAGCCGTAATGTCCATCTCTGCATCAAGGGGGTCTCCTGTCCACATAATACTGCTGCCCTGCCTTATCCTGAAGTTCCTTCTTATTACGTCGTAGAAGGTAAGCAGGTATTCACCTTCGGCAATTTCGTACCTTCCCGACAGGTTTACCATCCCTCCCTGGTCAATACCGAAGCTCAGCACACCGCCGCCCTTCAGCACAAGGTGGTCGCCGGCAAAATCGTCAATTACGATTCTTATCTCAGATTGCCTGTCAAGCTCTATATTCAGGCTGACCTCCGTTCGTTCCAGCGATGAAGTGATCTCCGCTGTCTCTGCAATGTCTGCCGCCATCACCAGGAAATCGTCTTTTTCGGGTACAATGAATTCAACCACCCCTTCATCGCCTATTGCATCGGGGGCGGTGCGAGGCACAATGAATGTAAATGCCGAACCCTCATTGAACCTGATCCTGCCCTCAAGGGAAGGGCTGCGGTGGCTCCCCCTCAGGCGCAGATCACTGTCCATCAGCAGCCGGCCATGATACAGGTCATTATGGGTCCGGTCCAGGTTCATCAGCATAAAGTTCCTTGTAGATAATCCCAGGTTAAACATTAAGTTCCCGAAATCGGTGTAATCGACATTTCCGTTTACCGATGCTGTCCTTCCAAGGGAATCGTGCAGGGTGAAGCCGGAAAGAACCAGTTGATGCCGGTCGAAATCAACTCTTTCCTCCTTTATGAAATACCCGGCGTTGAGGGCAGGAACCCTGAAAGCTGCACCGGTAATTGATATACCGCCGTTAATGACTGGCTCAGATACTGTTCCGGTCAATCTAACCTCACCCTCTGCCGTTCCTTCCAGATGAGTGAGGTTGCCGGCTGCAAAGGGCCCGGCAAAGGAAAGATCAAGGTTGTCAAGAAAGATGCTTGCATCAACCGGCATCTCCTCCTCATTTTGCCTTACACTGCCCCGTGCCCTGAGTGTGCCGTCCCGGTGCCTTACCGAAGCGTTAAGCAGGTAATGCCCGGGAGCTTCACTCTCTGCCAGCAGGTTTATACGCTCGATCATTTCACCTGCAATGGTCATTTCGTTAATGTCGGCTGACATCGTTAGTCCCGGTTCTCCGAAGATATCCCTTGCATTTAACCGGCCATTAAGTGTTCCGGATGTGACGGGGATAAGGCTTCCGGTATACCCGGCCAGTGATGAGAGTTCGGCGTTCTGGATATCAATGCTGAGAATTGTGGCATGTATAGTATTTTTACGTGTTGATGCAGTAATTGAAGTGGTGCCGTGAGAAAGCTGGAAATTGCTGATATCAAGGTATTCTTTACCGGCAATTATTATGTTGCGCTCATCAATATTCCACGAAGCCCCTGCAAGCACAAGTTTTTCGTCATCTAATGAGATATGGTAAAGAGTATCGATGGTTTCTGCCAGCAAACCTGCATACAGAAAAACATTATCGTTCATGTCATTCATTGATAGCGAAAGGTTGAGCTTGTTGCCGGAGAGCGAACCTGCTGCCTCAAGTCCGGAGTAACCGGTCTCTTCGTATGCCAGGTTAGCCGAAGAAAAGCTGAAGTCCATACTTGCGGCGTCGGAAACAATATCAGCAGCAATATTGCGCAGAACGGCACCGCCGATGCCCAGTTCATCCATGCCGGCCGAGAGCCTTATGTTTTGATGCTCACCATCATAGGAAACCGAAAGTGAGAGGGTGTCGTATTTGTCAATTCCGGGCAGCAACATCATATTTACAATATGATCGGGAAAAAGATCAGCTGTAACTTGAAAGGTTTCTTCGCCGTTTATTTCATGCCGGGCCGGGGTGTCAGGCAGGGCAAAGTAGGAGGTGAGATGGCCGGCCAGGATGGATGGGATATCCAGAGGGTTGACATTACCGGTGTAGTCTCCTTTAATAATTTCAGATTCAATGGCCAGGGAATAATTGTTTTCTTCAGATTCTGATATAACGGTTATTTCAGGTATTGAAAACATTTCATGAGGGGTGGCTATGTTTAAGCCGGTCAGGCCGGCATAGCCGCTGAAAAAGTTTTGGGGACTGAAGATTATATCGGCTTCAAGGTTGCCTGTCACCAAAATCTCATCCTCCGATGCACCCAGTTCCATCATGTTTGCGTAATCGATAGCCAGCTCCCCTTTTGCAAAGGGAATTTTTTTGAATATGCCAATTTCTGCATTCAGTAGCCCGGAAACAATTTCATCTGAATATCTGGTATCTATGTGTACAACTGAGTCGGCAAGGTTCATTTCTATATTTATATCATCATAATCATGTTCTGCGATAATCAACCCGCTTACAAGCAGCGATACCTGTGCCTCTGCACCTGCAGGTTCCAACCCCCTGCCTGTAATATCGATCAGGAATGAAGGCGATCCGGCAGCAAGATTGCCGCTAAGCCTCCCTGCATCTATTGCAGGGCTGTATATCCTCGCTGTGTAATGCTGTTCTCCGTCATCCTCCGTGAGTGAAAGCGATGCCTCGAGGTCACCCATGTCGCTTTCAATTCCTACAGCGGTAACGAACTCTGTAAGCGATCCGGTAAATGTTCCGAAAGCCCGGATTTTTTCAGGCGTATATGTTTCAGGTAATTCAATATGTGCAGGTAACAGACCGGCAACACGTTCCGGGAATGCCAGCATCTCAATATCTGCTGTATCGATATGGAGATATTCCGGCCTGGCCACATTGCTCATCGTTCCTGTAATCTTCAGATTGAAAACTTCTTCTGCTCCGGCAAAAAACTCTTTCACGGTGAAACGCGATGGAGTTCCGGTCACACTGCCGCCGGCAGTCACCCTGGTTTCAAGAAGAGGGGAGATGTTGGCATGGGTGGATTGGGGGAGGAAGAACAGCAGGTCGTGCCCCGGATTGAGCTTCTCTATTTCAAGCGAAAATTCGCTGTCCCATATTTCACTTTCGCTGAAGTTAGTAGCAGGAAGCCGGGTGCTGAACTTCATACTGGCTTCGGTATGGGGTGTTTCAAAATCAAGTGAGGCCGATCCGCCGGCACTTCCGGCAAAGGCTGATAATGAAAGACGGCCGGCCCTGAAAGTATCTGATATGACCGCGCTCATCTCTTTAAGTTCAATACTGAGTGTATCCGGGCCGATATATATGTCATGTGCAGTGATGCCGAGATCCTGGAACGAAAAATTGCCGGGGTCGAAAATCCCTGCTGGCTGTCCGCTTCCGGTATCGTAAATCATATTGACATTACCTGCAGTCAGCCGCCCCACATCAACTATCCAGTCTGTCAGCTCAGCCATGCTGAATACCTTGTTGTTGCCGCCACCAGCTTCTGAGGGTGCAGCGTTGACAGCCGGAGTATTTTGTCGGCCTGCCTGACCGTTATCTGGATGATCGATGTTCTTTTCTTGGGGGGACTGTAACGGGGGGGCATAAGTTTCATCCAGGGATGCTGCAATTGCATTTTCTGAATCAGGGTCAGGCTCCGGGGAAGCCGGAAGCCTGATCTCACTATGTACGTTTCCAATATCCAATGACCTGATTGAAATTGTTCGGCCTGCAAGGTCGGTTACCCCCGGAATAATGCCAAAGTTCCCCAGTTCCAGATAAATTGATGATCCGTCGTTTCCGGAGTAACCGAATGTGAACCTTGTTATGGTGAGGGGCCCTGCCTGCAGATCCGGCAGGGTGGCATCCTCCTCCCGGGCAGCAGGTGATACTGCCGGCTCTGAAGTGATGAGGTTGATATTACCCCCGTCTATTAACGTATTACCCGTCTGGTATATGCCGTTTAAAAGGTCTGATCCTCCCAGATCAGTCTCCAGCAGGTCAAGTTTACCATTAAAAATGATTCCCGCGAGGTGGTCGCGGAAACCAATTTCAATATTTTCGAGCTTTACCTTTTTCAGGGTTAAGCCCATACCTCCGTTGTTTTCCGCTTCAGCCGGTCTGTCGCCTTCAGTATCTGGGAGGGTGTTACCTGAGGCTTGTTTGTCACCCCCCGTATTGCCTGCAGATGCCAGTTTTGATGCGATCACCTGCCAGTTGAAAAGTGTGTCGGGCTCATCTCTGCTGATGTTTGCTTTCAGGTCGTTTACCCTTAATGTGCCGATATGTATCCTGTTTCTCAGCAGTGCAGTCATCCTGACCCTTGCATAGATACTGCCGGCGCTTACAAGAGTGTCGCCATGGGCATCTTCAATATATATACCTTCCAGTCCGGCCTGTCGCGGAAACCTGACAGCCACCCGGTCGATACTGATCACTGCACCTGTTTCAGAGTGAAGCCAGCTGGTAACTTTGCCTGTAACCCATGTCTGTACCGAAGAAAACTGAAGCGCGAAAGTAACTGCAGCAAAGAATAAAATAAATACGAGCATGGCACGTATCGCAATACGGATGATCAAACGGCCATACTTTGAAATTTTATTGACAGGCATTAAACTACCGGCTTTTCAGGGTGCGCTATAAAAATAACATGGTATGAGTCCGGTTATTGCTTAACATACATTACAATGCAGGATGAGCTGATAACCGGATTGTATTGTAAAAATAGACAAATTAGTTTTATAATGCCTGGTGATACAGGCCATTCTTATCATAAAACTGATCTCAGGTCATTGCATAATCTTCTGACCCTGCTTCCACAGGGTGCGGATATATAAGTGCTGCGGTGCCTTGCCAGAAGGAGATACACATCTGCAGGTCTGCATTACCAGGGGAGAATAGCTTTTTTAAAAGTGCCCGGTACCTTTAATGTACAACTTAAAAATATTTTTTATCTTGCATGCCAGTGTCAGGCCTGAACACGTGAATTATTTGAAAAATGACAACCAAAATGAAATTAAAAAATAATATTATGAGCGCAAAAATTACACTGCTGGCAATCATCATGGCTGTTGCCATGGGATGCGGCCAGCGAAGCGGGCAGGAAACCGGGGTTTCCGGCGATATGGTTGACAGGGCTGTTGGCCTTGAAGCTGCACTTTCTGATACTGAAAGGGCATTTTTGGACAACCTTGCAAGCCTTTGCGGGAAATCATTCCGCGGAAGGGAGGTATATATGGCACCCGGCCGGGAAAGCTGGGCACACATGGATTTTGTCATGCACGTTACTGTATGTGAGGATGACAGGGTCCATATACCATTCCATCTTGACGACGATACATCGCGCACCTGGATGTTTCTTGCTGAAGAGGAGGGGCTAAGGTTCAGACATGATCACAGGCACGAGGACGGCACTCCTGAAGAGCTCACCCTTTATGGTGGATATGCCGACGGGACCGGCACTGAGTATATGCAGAATTTCCCGGCCGACGAATATACCAAAGATCTTCTTGAGGATGTGTTCAACCGTGAGTGGCAGATAATCCTTGCAGAGGATATGAGCACAATGACATACCAGCTTACCTATCATGGCGATCCGGTTTTTACAGCTGAGTTTGATCTTACTAACCCGATCTGAATATGGAACAAAATAGGATTGGGTTTATAGGTGCGGGAGGTATTGCAAAATCACACGTATTTGCTTTGAATTCGCTCAGGTATTTCTATCCCGACCCTCCGGCTTTCAGTCTCGCTGCTGTTGCATCGGCAAGAGAGGAGAGCCGGTCGGCATTTGCGCGTGAGTTCGGATTTGAAAGGCATATGCCTGCTGAGGAGTTTTTTGGCCTTGACGATATCTCTACAGTTTTGATACTGGGCCCAAACAGTGTTCATTATCCTCATCTTGAAGCAGCTGCCGGAATGGACAGTGTAAAGAGGATATACCTTGAGAAGCCGGTTTGCTCAGATAAAACTGAGGAGAACAGGCTGCATGAGATAGCAGGCAATAAAAACCACGGTAAAAAAATACAGGTTGGATTCCAGTTCCTGATGGCCCCGGCCGTGCGCGAGGCACTGATATTCAAGAAAGAAAATGATTTCGGCAGACCGATCCATTTCAGTTTTACCCTGAAGCACAGCGACTATCTTAAATCCTCCTACAGGGATAAACGCCGCACAAGACTTACACCTGCACCGGATGGCGGAGCTATGGCCGATCTGGGATCACATGCCATAAGTCTTATGGTCGCATTCCTGGGCAACGGAATAGAGATAGTTTCCGCCCTTCAGTCCGGTTCCTATCCTGATGTACCGGCAGGCTCCGACCTCTATTCTGAAATTTCGCTCTTTGATCCCAAGACCGGTGCTGTTGGCAATGTATCAGGCAGCCGTGTAAGTTCGGGTATTGGCGATATGATGGCGCTGGAGATATATTTTGAAAATGGCGCATTGAGGTATAACTCATATTACCCCGACAGGTTTGAGTACTTTTTTGAAAGCAGCGGGGACTGGTCGACCCGCTTTACCGGCAGCAACTATACCCCGGTAACAAGTTTCCCTTCCGGTCATGTACCCTCAGGCTGGTTAAGGGCGCTCATCCATGCACATTATGTTTTCCTTTCGGGGAATGACCCTGCTGCTTTTGTGCCTGGACTGGATCACGGACTTGAGGTGCAGAGGCTGGTGAGGGAAACCGCCGAGAACATGGAGAAATTCAGGCAGAGAACAGGTAAATAATACCAGGATCAAATAGGGGAGTATTTTCTAAACTAAAAAACAAAATATGCGAATAGTTTCTGTTGTAGGTGCCCGGCCGCAGTTTATAAAGCTTGCAGCTTTGTCTGCCCGGCTTGCTGTTGATCATGAGGAAATAATAGTCCATACCGGTCAGCACTACGATTATGCAATGTCTGAAAAGATATTTTCAGATCTGGGCATTCGAAATCCCGATTACCACCTTGGTGTAGGCTCGGGGTCACATGCAACGCAGACCGGAGAAATGATGAAAGCCCTGGAGGAGGTCATGGTAAACCGTAACCCGCAGATAGTGGTGATTTTTGGCGATACCAACACAACCCTCGCCGGTGCTGTTGCAGCATCAAAACTCAACATACCCATAGTGCATGTTGAGGCCGGACTCCGAAGTTACAACAGGAGCATGCCTGAAGAGATCAACCGGATAATAGCCGATCACGTTTCCGACTACCTGTTTGCACCTACACGTACCGCCGCCGGTATTCTTGAGAAAGAGGGGCTGGCTGATAAGACCTACCTTACAGGCGACATAATGGTAGATACCCTGTCAAACAACCTTCAGGTAGCACTTGAAAAATCAAATATTACCAAAGAGCTTGAGGTAGACGGCCGTGAGTTCAGCCTGCTGACGCTTCACAGGAATTACAATGTCGACAACCCTGCCATACTGGTAAACATTCTTGATCAGCTTGACAGGCTTGACGAGCTGATCATATTCCCCGTTCACCCCCGCACAAGGAAGATCATAGAAAACACAGAGATGTCCTGGGCAAATATCTCGCTTACAGAGCCTCTCGGATACATCGATTTTATAGCAGCCGAACATTACAGTAAGAGAATTATTACCGATTCCGGCGGCATACAGAAAGAGGCGTTTATCCTCGGGCGGCCATGTATTACCCTGCGTACCGAGACCGAGTGGGTGGAGACGGTGGAGGCCGGATGGAACCTTCTTGTAGACCCGTCTGATGCCGATATTTGCGGGAAGATCCGGACTTTCGAGGTACCTGCCTCCAAAGAGGACATATTTGGTGAAGATGTCAGCTCAAAGATGGCCGGTATAATCAATTCTATTTGATATTGTGCCCCCCTGCCACTTATCCTTGCACTTACCAGGGAACAGACTACATGTAATGGTTCAGGCCTGAAGCCAGCCGGCATTTATGCCTGTATCCGCTTTCTGTGTTGCCAGGAAAACTATTTTTTTGTTAAAATTCTGAAAACTCATTTGGTTTATTGAGTTTTCATACTACTTTTGCGTGCTAATCTTTATCATATGACAATGAAGGAGAGGATTGTGGTTCAGGCATCCGAAATGTTTATCAAATCAGGTATCAAGGCAATAACCATGGACGACATATCGCGCGAAACAGGAGTTTCCAAGCGCACCATCTATGAGATATTTTCTGACAAGGATGACCTGCTTAGAAGCTGTATAGGTCATATGGATGCTAAATTCAGGAAGGAGAAAGAAGATGCCCAGGCAAAAGCGAAGAACATAATCGATCTGGTTTTTACTTTCATAAAGATCGGCGTTAAGGCCATCAACATCGTGAACCCGCTTTTTAATTCAGATCTGAAGAGATATCACTACAGTATCTGGAAAGAGACGTACCAGATGAGCAGCGAGATGCACCGGTCGCATATACAAAAGGTTATTACACGGGGGATAGATGAAGGATTGTTCAGGAGTAACATTGATGTCGGGATTGTCGGGATGCTTCTCAGCGAACAGCTGAGGATAATGTCGGATGAAAACATATTCCCTTCCGTACGTTTCTCAAAAGCGGTGATTTTTGAAAATATTGTGATCAACTTCTTCAGGGGAATTGCAACGAAAAAGGGACTGGAACTTATTGAGAAATATATGGATAAGGAGGCTGATGAGCTGCTGACAGTTTAAAGAAACTATTAATAACGGCTGCAGGAGGCAGCTGGAAAGAAATCATAAATACCGAAACACTTTTTATTATGCTTATGAGGTTTAAAAACAGAATTTCGTTCCTAATGGCTGTGACCTTTTTTGTCTTCGGGTCAGCCTACACGCAGGAAATACTAAATCTGAGCCTTGAGGAGGCCCTGGAATATGCCGTCGATCACAACAGGAACCTGGCTAACGCCGGGCTTGCAGTTGACGAAGCAGGCGAGAGGCTGCGCGAGACCATCTCACAGGGGCTGCCCCAGGTTAGCGCAGCTGTTGATTACAACAACTTTTTCGGTTCGACAGCAACACTGGGGGCAATGCCGGGAATGGAGATTGAGTTCAACCCAACCAGTAACCTGCAGCTATCGGTTGGCCAGATGATATTCAGCGGAAGCTATATAGTTGGCGTCAGAACCGCAAGGTTGTTCAGGGAAGTGACGGAGACGTCGAGGGAGAGGACCGGTCTTGAGATCAGGGCACAGGTAACCCAGTCCTATTACCTTGCACTTGTTTCTGAGCAATCGGCTCAATTGGTAGGCGCCAATCTTGAAAATGTAAAGGCTATACAGAAGCAGACAAGGGCTATGGTAGATGCCGGGGTAGCCGAGGAAGTTGATTATGACCAGCTGACCGTACAGGTCAATATGCTTGAAAATGCGCTCAGGGCTGCAGGCCGGCAGGTAGAGCTCTCGCATAATATGCTCCGCCTTCAGATGGGGCTGGATGTTGATGTGCCTGTTTTGCTGACCGATGACCTTGATGGAATTGTCGGCCGGTCAGATTTCGGGGGAAGCCTTCTTGCTCCTTTCAACATCAGCGAAAATATAGACTACAAGCTTGTTGAACTTCAGACCGGTATTGCCGGGCAGCAGGTAGATATGGCGAGGGCTGAATATCTGCCGACAATTACAGGTTTTTACAACTTTACCGAAAAGTTACTGAAGCCTGAATTTGACATAACCCCTAACCATGTGATCGGCTTTAACATTAGCATACCTATATTTTCGAGCGGTGTAAGGCAGTCGCGTGTCCGGCAGGCCCGTATCAACCTCGAGATTGCCGAAAACCAGAAGGCCCTGCTGACGGAGCAGTTGTCAATCCAGGAGAGACAGCTCCGTTACAATCTGAACAATGCAATTGAGCAGTATGAAAGCCAGAAGGAGAATGTTGACGTTTCACGAAGGGTATACCAGAACATCAGTAACAAGTACCAGCAGGGCATGGCATCCAGCCTTGACCTGACAACCGCCAACAACAATTACCTGCAGGCTGAGAATAGTTATATCTCTGCTCTCATGCAACTTCTTGAGGCTCATGTTGCCATGGAAAAGCTTTTAAATGAGATATAGGTGTTGGATCTGGTACCAGCGATATTAACCAGGAAATGATAAGAAGAATAAAATGATAAATCATCAAACATATTCAATGACAATGGAACTGAAAAAAATTTTTAAGGGCTTAATTGCTATGCTTATGGTTTTTGCTGCATTTAACGGATGCTCATCGCCGGCAGGAGATGCACAGGGTGAAGTATCAGCCCCTGAGACCCGGACCGAAGCGGTAAGGGTTATTGAGCTGGATTATAGTGAGATAGCCCGCTCCGTTACAAATACGGCAAACCTTCGTGCATTCAGGGAGGTTCACCTGGCACCTGCACAACCAGGAAGGATTGACAGGATACATGCCGAGGCCGGTGACAGGGTATCAGAGGGCGCGCTGCTTGTAGAGATGGACCGTACGCAGCTCCAACAGGCTTTGGTGCAGCTTCAGAACCTGGAGAAAGAGTACAGGCGTGTTGATACACTGAGGCAGGTTGGAAGTATTACCGGGCAACAATATGACCAGGTAAAAACCCAGTATGAGGTAGCAAAGACGAATGTTGAATTCCTCAGTGATAATACCCGGCTGACCTCTCCCTTCAGAGGCAGCATATCGGCAAAATACTATGAGAGCGGCGAGATGTTTTCCGGTGCTCCCAATACTCCTGCCGGAAAGGCCGCGATTCTGACACTTGTCCAGACCTCAAGGCTCAGGGCCATGATAAATATTTCTGAAAGATACCTGCCATATATAACCGAGGGGATGGTTGCAGTTATAACCACTGATATCTGGCCGGGGGAGAGTTTTGAGGGCAGGATTACCGCTGTTTATCCGACCATTGACCCTGCAACACGAACCTTTACTGTTGAACTGGCTGTTCCTAACCAGGGTGAAAGGCTCAGGCCCGGCATGTTTGCGCGTTCCACACTTGAGCTCGAACAGGTTGAGGCTTTTGTTGTGCCGTCACTTGCCGTGCTGAAATTGCAGGGTACCAACGAAAGGCTTGTATTTATTGAAGATAACGGCATTGCCAGGCGTGTTGTAGTTGAGCTTGGAGAAAGATTTGATGATATGGTTGAGATACTGTCACCTGAGATCAGTGCCGGCGACAACCTTATCATTGCCGGCCAGGCAAGGCTCGTAGATGGTGTCGCAGTGACAGTGCAGAATTAGGCCGGGTTTTATTAAACAGATTTATGACATGTAATTTCATATTCCGATGAGTATATATAAAAGCGCTGTAAACAAGCCCATCACCACATTTATGATCTTTACCGCCGCGATCGTGATGGGTATCTATTCGCTTATCTACATTCCTGTAGATTTGTATCCTGAGATGGAACCTCCTTTCATTTCGGTAATTACGAGTTACCCGGGTGCAAATGCAAGTGACATCGAGACAAATGTCACCCGCCCCATGGAAGATGCGTTCAACCGCGTCGACAACCTGAAGGAGATAACCTCTGTCTCGAGCGATAACCTGTCGGTTATATTTCTTGAATTTGAATGGGAATCGGATCTTAACGAGGCATCAAATGACATAAGAGATGCCATCGACCTGCTGTACGATTACCTGCCTGAGGAGGTAAGCCGCCCTACCATATTCAAGTTCGACATGAGCATGATACCTATAGTGTTCTATGCAATAACTGCTGACGAGAGTTACCAGGGACTTTCAAAAATTTTGGAGGACAGGATCATTAACCCGTTGAACAGGATTGACGGAATTGGATCGGTCATGCTGATAGGTACCCCTCAGCGCAGGATCTATGTTGAGGCAGATCCTGTAAGGCTGGATGCCTACAACCTCACTCTTGAACAGATCGGGAATGTTATCAGGACCGAAAACATCAACATGCCTTCCGGCAATATCAGGATGGGGATGATGGATTACCAGCTCCGTATCGAAGGTGAAGTGAGGGAGAGCTATGAACTGGAGAATCTTGTTGTGGGTCATTTCATGGGTAGCTCAGTTTACCTGCGCGATGTTGCACAGGTACGTGATACTTTAAGGGACTTGTCGCTCGAGTCACGCATCTCAGGCCGCCAGGGTGTGCGTATGATGGTGATGAAGCAATCGGGTGCCAACACGGTAAGAATTGCCAGTGATGTTAAGGAAGCTATTGAAGAGCTGCAGCAGGGCCTTCCCCCCGATATAGAGATAATGGAGATAATTGACACCTCGGTTTTTATAAGCGACTCGATCAGTAATCTTTCACAAACAATGCTGTGGGCCCTGTTCTTTGTGGTGCTGGTGGTCCTGTTTTTTCTCGGGAAATGGAGGGCCACGTTCATCGTGGTGCTTACGATTCCGATCTCACTTATTGTTTCGTTTATCTACCTTTTCATTACCGGCGGCTCACTTAATGTGATATCGCTGGCATCGCTGTCAATTGCACTGGGTATGGTGGTGGATGATGCGATTGTTGTTCTTGAGAATATTTCACGTCATGTCGAACGCGGAACCAGTCCACGCGAAGCAGCAATTTACGCCACCAACGAGGTATGGCTTTCGGTTATCGTGACCACACTTGTGATAGTGGCTGTATTTTTCCCTCTCACTCTTGTAGGGGGGATGACAGGTGTTCTTTTCAGGCAGCTTGGCTGGATTGTAACCATAACGGTTGTAACATCGACCGTTGCCGCTATTTCTCTTACTCCCATGATGTCGTCGCAGCTTCTGGATCTTCGTAAAAAGGGTGTGCCAGACAGCAGGTTAAGCCATGCACGCCTGATTAATCCTTTATTGAAACGCATGGAAGGTTTTTATGAGAGTAGCCTCCGGGTTGCCCTGCGTAACAAAAGGAAAGTGCTGGTTATTGCTATTGCTGTATTTGCAGGGTCTTTGTTCATCCTTAATTTTGTAAGTACCGATTTTATGCCCGAGACTGATGAAAGCAGGATAAATGCTGAAGCGGAGCTGACAACCGGACTTCGGGTGGAAGAGACCATAAAGGTGGCCAGGGAGCTGGAGAGAATTATTGAGGAGAGATATCCTGAAGTTGAGCTGTATGCTGTTTCATCCGGATCGGACGATGAGGGAGGTATGGCAGGGCTTTTCGGCCAGGGAAGTTCAAACATGATAGATTTTGTGATGAGGTTGTCGCCTATCGATCAGAGAGAGAGATCGGTATGGGACATAGCCGATGATCTGCGGAGACAGATGGAGCAGATACCTGAGATTGTTGAGTTTTCTGTTACTGCCGGAGGAGGTGGAATGGGGGATAATTCGGTTGACGTCGAGATATTCGGTTACGATTTCGATGTTACAACCAGCCTTGCCCGCGAACTCAGGGAGCTAATAGAGGCAATACCCGGTGCGGAGGATGTCCAGGTAAGCCGCAAGGACGAACGTCCCGAGCTCCAGATAGTACTTGACAGGAATAAACTTGCAGAAAACGGACTGAACACGGCCATGGTCTCCACCGCCCTTCGCAACAGGGTGGCCGGTATGACTGCATCACTCTTCAGGGAGGAGGGCGAGGAATATGAGATCATCGTCAGGTACAGGGAGGATTTCAGGAACTCGGTATCCGACCTCGAGGCAATTACCATTACCAATCCCATGGGTAACAAGATAAAACTTGCCGAGATCGGGGAAGTAAGGGAATACTGGAACCCGCCAAATATTGAAAGGAAAAGAAGGGAAAGGGTTGTTACCATCTCTGCTGTTCCTTCGGGGATTTCGCTTGGCGACCTGGCAAGTGAGATCAACTCGGTCGTTGCTTCGGCAGAGATCCCACAGGGTGTGATGGTAAACGTCGGGGGCGCATATGAAGATATGATGGAATCTTTCATGGACCTGGGCCTGCTTTTGCTGATAAGCCTGATTCTGGTGTTCCTGGTGATGGCATCGCAGTTTGAGTCTTTTGTCATGCCCTTTGTGATAATGTTTTCAATACCTTTTTCATTTACGGGGGTCATACTGGCCCTGTTCATCACCAACACCACCCTCAGTGTGATAGCCGGGCTCGGGGCGGTGCTGCTTATAGGTATTGTGGTCAAGAACGGTATCGTACTTATCGATTATATCAACCTGATGCGGGACCGGGGCCATACCCTTAATGAAGCCATTGCCATATCGGGCAGGCTGCGCCTGCGGCCGGTACTTATGACTGCCATGACCACCATTATGGCCATGCTTCCGCTGGCACTGAGCAGGGGTGAAGGCTCGGAGATATGGAGTCCGATGGGTATTACCCTTATCGGGGGACTGTTTTTCTCGACTGTTGTAACCCTTATACTTGTTCCCGTCGTATACGGCATATTCTCACGCAGGGGTGAAAGGGACAAACTGCAAAAGGTGAGGAATAAATTTACTTTCTTGAATTGTGATAATTAATAATGAGCAGGTTATGAAGGCTGTAATGATAATATTCAACCAGGCAAACAGCGAACGGGTCGAGTTCATATTCGACAGGTTAAAAATCAATGGGTTCACATGGTGGAGCGAGGTTAAGGGACGGGGATCGGAGACTGGTGATCCGCGTATGGGAACACATACATGGCCGGAACTTAACTCGGCTGCAATGACCATTATTCCTGATGAGAAAGTTGATGAATTGCTGGATTGCGTCAAAAAGCTGGATGAGATAAACAAGGAGGTGGGAGTGAGAGCTTTCGTGTGGAACATAGAAAAGAGCTTTTGAAATACTGCAGTTGCAGGTAGTGCCGGCCGGCTGCTGTTTTTTACTCCAACTGCAGGCGTTGACATCCGCGAAAGCGCGATATTTATGGTTGGATTGGGTAACGGGGCCTCCCGGTGCAGCAGTGAAAGGGTTGTTTACGCTGATCGTTGATCGTTGCGGGGACCGGCATGCTGAAATCCTATGACAATAAAAATGCAAAACGGACTGATTTCAGTCCGTTTTGCCGGTGGCCCGGAGGGAACCGGTTTGGGTTAATGGCATTAACATCCAGGCTTTGTCCCGGTCAATTAAATCTTCTGAAAAACCTTTCAGGTGAAAGCCGGCTTTACCTTCATCGGCTCCAGGTCGGTAAGTCCGGCTATGTTCACCGGCCTGCTTCCGGCAATGCTCTTTCTTGCAGCTACGCCTATCAGGATAGACATAACCCCGTCTCTTACACCAGCCTGCTGTCCCAGCGGGTCGGGCATATCCGGATCCTTGAAGAGCTTGTCGTTCATGATTGGATCACCTCCCCAGTGGCCGCCCCTGGCAAATTCGACCTTTATAACTTCGGGTGAACGGTTATTGTAGATGCTTACCGGTGTGAAGACCAGGTCGACGTGGTCTTTGCGCGGGTACCCGAGAACCCGGGCTTCAAGCCTGCCTTTTGTTCCGTTGAATGCTATCCAGTACCCGTCAAAATCGGTATCGGCCGTAAGTGAGTAATTAAGATAGGCCCCGTTAGCATATTTTACGATGGCAGAATGCTTCTCATGTATGTCTATCTGGTGCCTGAAAACGCAGTTGTCCCTTATATACCCGTCGTAGTGTTCGTTATCGGCGTAAAGCCTTCTCAACCATTCATTGTCATTTATGTTCCAGTAATACTGGCATTTAGCTGTATGGGCACAGTTCCTGCAGTTCTTGCCCCTGAATGGGCCCTTGCTGCCAAAACGTTCGAGCGTGCCGAATGCCTGTACCTGGGCCGGTTCTGAATTTATGAACCAGTTGGCCATGTCAAAATGGTGAGTTGACTTGTGCACCCAGAGTGTGCCGCCCCTGTTGCTCTCGCCGTGCCAGCGCATCATGTATTGCTGCAGGTGGCCGTGATGGATGTTCCAGTGAAAATCTACCGATCTTATATCACCGATCATGCCTTCCATGATCAGTTCCTTCATTTTTGCCCTGTAGGGCGGGTAGCGGTAATTGAATGTTACGATCACCCTTTTGCCGTATTTCCTCTCGGCATCGATGATCGCCTGTGCCTTCACTTCATCAATAGTGAGGGGCTTTTCAGTAATTATGTCGCATCCCAATTCCATGCCCTTGATGATAACCTCGTGATGAGAAGAATCTTCGGTGGTAACAATAAGGGTTTCCGGCGCTTGTTTCCTGACCATCTCCTCAAGGCTGGTAAAGGTGGGGCAGCCTGCGCCTATTGCTTCATCGGCCACTCTGAGCCTTCCGGGATTCGTATCACAAAGCCCGACAAGCTCAACATAATCCGAATAGTTCCTGAGCAGGTCCCTGCCGAACATACCAATACCCCTTACACCAGTTCCCACCAGTCCGAGTCTCTTCTTTGCCCTGGCTGACCGGTGGGATGTAGTCATGGCTGAAACCGGGTTGATGAGCAATGCTCCCGCTGCCGCGGCTCCGGTACTTGTTATGAATTTTCTTCTGTCCATTTTGTTGATATTTATGTTTGGATTTGGTGGTTAATCTTGTATAGAATATATATTTTAGTTGGTATTATCCGCAGCTATTTCCAATGAGCCCACGCGGGAGCGGATACCCTGTTATTTGTGGTTCCAATATAGTATAAAATAAACATTGAAGCAACTAAAATTTGTTCATACAGCCGATCTGCACCTGGACACCCCTTTCACCGGGCTTTCGCGGTTGGACCCCGGATTGGCCGGCAGGCTCAGGGATGACACGTCCAGGGCACTGGCCAGTATAGCAGATCTTTGCATAAGCGAAAAAGTTGATTTCCTGCTTGTTGCCGGTGATATTTTTGAGAGCGGAAGTGCCGGCCTGGCTGCCCAGATCAGGTTCATCAATGAGCTGGAGAGGTTATCGGCTAACCGGATACCGGTATATTTCATTTGTGGCAATCATGATCATCTTGATGCATGGGACAACAGTTTTACCCTGCCTGAGGGGGTTTACCGGTTCGGCTCATCGGGCGTTGAAAAGGTTACCCACTTTCGTGACGGAGAACCTGTTGCCGATATATACGGGATAAGCTACAAATCATCCCACATCCGCCAAAGCCTTGTTCCTCTTTTTGAAAAAGCTGAAAAACCTGCACCATTTTCTATCGCAATGCTTCACGGTATGGCCGATGTAATAGGTCATGATGAAAAGTATGCACCTTTTGCTTTAAGGGAACTTCTTCAGAAACCTTTTGACTACTGGGCGCTTGGACATGTGCATAAAAGAGGTGTTTTGAGTGATGACCCGCCGGTGGTATACCCGGGAAATCCCCAGGGCAGGGATTTTGGTGAAGCCGGAGAAAAAGGCTGTTACCTTGTTGAGGTATTTGCCGGAGGCAGGACATCGCTTGAATTTGTGCCTGTACAGCATATCAGGTTTGAGGAGGCTGAGATTGACCTGACCGCAACAGACGATATCAGCAAACTTAGCAGCAGTATCGACAAGGCACTCGGAAACCTTGTATTTACAGCTGAGGCAGAAAGGATCATCCTGAGAATTAAACTGACCGGCCGGACACGGCTTCACAGGATACTTAACAGGCCGGGTGAGGTTGAGCAGATCACTGCCGATCTCAACAGCCGTCATTCAGGTGGGGATGGGTTTCCTGTTATTGACAGCATTGAAGTACTGACCCGGCCCGTAATTGAAACCGGCTTGCTTGCAGGGAGAACAGATTTTGTGGGTGGACTGGTGCGGGATATTGAAAAGTATGAAAATGATAATGAGTTGCTCGAAGAACTGGTTGAACGGATATGCAGGGAGTTGCCGGCATCAAAAATTTTCAGGGAAACCGGTGAATTAAGTGCGGAACAAAAACAGATGATCTTACAAAAGGCAAAATGGTTACTGCTCGATAAGCTGGCTGATGATGAGCCTGCTCAATAACCACTTTTAATCCAGGCTGATGCATATAAAGGATATATATATTGATGGTTTTGGCATATACAATGATTTCAGGCTTAGCGGACTGAAAAAGGGGGTCAATGTTGTCATTGGTAAGAATGAGGCGGGTAAGAGCACCTTGCACAGGTTCATCCGGTATACTTTATTTGGCTACCCCAGGTTCAGGGACAGGAGAATGCCGCCTGTCAGGGGAGGTGCGCACGGGGGACGCATAGTAGCCGAAATGGCAGGTGGAGATGAGCTTGTAGTGGACAGAAGGGGGAATGGCAGGTTGTCGGTGGTCGCGGGCCACAGGGAGTTTGGAAGCGACAGCGAGCTTATAAGGCTCCTTGGGAACACTACTGAACCTGTTTATAACAAGGTATATGCATTTACCCTTGACGAACTTGTAAATCTCGATTCTCTGACGGAGTCGGGTGTAGAGGATAAGATTTTTAGTGTTGGCATGGGTTTGGGCGATATATCCCTTTCAGGCATTGAAGACGAGATAAGGAAATATATTGATCAATTCCATAAGCCCGGGGGCAGGGGCAGGCTTATTAGTGATTATCTGAAACGAATTGGCGAAATTAAAGAGGAAATTGCCGCTAAACAGGCACTTGTGCCAAGACGGCGTGAGCTTATAGGACAACTTGAAAAGCTTGATGAGGAGAGCAGCAGGCTCCAGTCCGTTTTGAAGGAGAAGTCAGCTGCAGCCGGAAGGCTTGAGAACCTGCTTAAATGCCACGGCAGTTATGTAAGATACATCCGGGCAACTCAGGAAATTGAGGATACCCCGGAACCAGGCGGTTTTCCTGATAAAGGCATTGAAATATTCGGGAAACTTGATGAAAAACGAGATGAGCTGTCCGTCAGGATGAGGGAGATTAATGAAGGCACAGGGGATGAAAGGGGGATTTCTGAACTGAAAGAACTTGCCGGAGATAAAGGGTACAACCGGGAGCTTATTGAAGAATCAGGCAGTGTGGAATATATCAAGAACAACCTTAGCATGTACACCAGCCTGATAGCCGGCTTTAAAAAAGACACCAGGGCCCTTGTCATGCTGAAAGAAGAATTGGACGGGCTTGCAGCCGGAATTGACAGGTCATGGAACATCGATACGGTAGCCGGGTTGCAAAGTGGTGATATCCACAGATCGGCATTGCTTTCATTTGTTACCGGGCTGGATGAGATAAACAGGAAGATAATTGAGGCTGAAGCTCGTGCCGGAGCAGCACGTCCCATGCATTCCCTTTTTCCGAAACTTGCTGCTATTGTCTCTGCTGTTTTTCTTATAGCCTCGTTTCCTGCATTTTACTATTCACTTCATGTTGCCGGTGTGGCACTGGTTCTGGCAGCCATCGCAATCTTTGCCGGCACAAGAGTTGCAGTTGCCGGCAAACCCCGGGGGAAAGGTAAAGGTGAGGTAGAAGAGCTCATGGAGCAGGAGGAGAAGATCATGTCGTCCTATAATAACTATATTTC
>SLRB01000092.1 GCA_007131165.1 Bacteroidales bacterium
AAGGGAGAGGGGCAACCCTGAAACAGCCTCAAAGGCACTGATACTGCTGCACGGCAGGGGCGCCACCGCTGAGAACATAATGCAGCTGGCAGACCTCTTTGCCGAGGAAAGCTGGTATGTTGCTGCGCCTCAGGCAACCGGCTACCAGTGGTACCCTTACAGTTTTCTGATGCCGTCAGAACAGAACGAGCCCTGGCTCACCAGTGCCATTGATTATGTCAAAAAGATAATTGACAATATCTCCGGACATTTACCTTCTGAAAACATTTTCATAATGGGCTTTTCGCAGGGGGCCTGCCTTACGGCGGAAACAGCCGCCCGCTATGCCCGCAGGTATGGGGGACTGGCTCTGTTTACCGGGGGACTGATAGGGGAGGAGCCTGCCATTGATCTTTACAGGGGCGATTTTGCAGGCACACCGGTCTATATCAGCAATGGCGACAATGATCCCCATATCCCTCAAAGCCGCTCGGAGGAGACCCGCGACCATCTGCAGCGCATGGGAGCCGATGTGACGCTCGACATTTTCCCCGGAAGGGAACACACCATCATCCAGGAAGAGATTGACCGGGCAAGGGAACTTCTGGCCAGGCAATGATCAGTTTTTCTTTAACCTCATAAAAGAGGGCGGGGATAAATATAAATTCTGAGATAAACAGCTGGAAGTTGTAGCCCTTGCGCTCAGGATAGTCTTTGTTCTGTTGTCTCAAAAACAGCACCGGTCCGGCCGTGATCATGATTAAAATTGCTGCAACAATTAGCAAGGCATGATTGGGTATATGCATCAGTGACATTGGAAGCGTCGCAAGAAGAAGGCTGCTGGCAATGATACCTGTTGTTTTGATGGATTTATTCATGATTGGTGGTTCATTTCAGATTATGCCATCCTTTATTTAACAATTTAATTCCCTGTTACACTTCCGGGCTCTGCCCCCGGGAGGTTCATTTCAGGTTAAAAATAGTTCAATCAACATTGCTTAACATCATGATCATGCTTTTAAGCAACTCTATTTCTGATTTCAATTCGTCAATCTCATTGAGAGTGACTGAAAGCCGGTCGTTTTCCACATAAACCATATCAATTTTTTGCTCCAGGGTTTCAATCACCAGTTGCTGGGACCCGATTATTTCCTGCTGTTCCTGGATAGCCCTGACCATTAATGGGATAAGTTCTCCCTGGTTCAAAAGCAGAAAATCATGAATTATTTCATCACCAATTTTTTCCCGGGTGGAAGATATCATTTCAGGAAAGACATTATTAAACTCCTGAGCTACAAATCCCCGGTATTTTCCCTTGTATTCAGGATAACTGAAGACATATTCTTCTGTATAACTGAATTGTACCGGGTTAAGGTGCATTAAAAGCTCCAGGCTGCCTTTGAGCGCAGAGATATTTTCTTTTACCCTGATATCAGAACTTGTTGCCCATGTTGATTCTGTCGATCTTCCCTGTCCGGTAATATGTAAAATATGTGTTGGTGAGAATGTGCCGATGCCTACATTTCCGGCAGAGGTTAACCAGATTTGGGCATTATTTACAGCAGAAACATCATCAACATCAAACTTCAGTCCAATAGCTGTTGAATTCCAGTCAGTTCCATTTGTTGTTCTTCTTGCTTCAATCCCCAGGCTGGTTTGGTTGGGGGAGGTAAAACCAATACTTGCCAGCTTCCGGGTGTTTCCTGACCATGATCCCAGGGAACCTGCATTTATTCTTAGTGAATGACTGGCAGCACTACCCGTAAGGTTTGCCCCTACAGTTAATGTTGCACCTGGGGTTGAAGTACCTATTCCTATCCTGCCACTTTTCATAACAACAAGAGCATCAAGGCGGTTTGTGCTGGATGTCCCCCTTCCGATTACAAAAAGCCGGTCAGCGCTGCTCCATCCTGTAGAACTGGCAGGAGAATAAATAGTATTGTACCTTCCTAAAGCTGTTTCATAACCTGAAGGTGCAATAGTTCCATCACCCGTTGCCAAAGATGCAGTACCTGAAGCTGTTGTCGATGAACCAAAAGCTGAGGATGAATTTCCTGATGCAGTTGCCCCGACTCCTATTGCAGAAGAGAAATTTCCTGATGCAGTTGCTGCATAACCTATTGCAGTGGCATTGTCTCCTGATGCGGTTGAGCTGTTTCCCATTGCTGTAGCTGCCAGACCCGAAGCTTCGGTTACCCAGCCCATGGCGGTGGAATAGGCACTATTTGCTTTAGTATTATATCCCATTGCAACAGAATAAGCGCCTATATTGGCTTTGTTCCAATCTGTGCCTCCCACTCCGCCAGCTCTGAATGCTGCTCTGTCTGGATACCACATCATGCGGGTACCTGCGCCGGAAGCTGGCGGGTCGCCGGGATTTGTCGATTTGTATGAACCTTCAAACAGCACATTACCTCCACCTGCGGCAGAACCATATGTATGCAGCAATGCTGCCGGATGGTCAGTCCCAAAACCGGTATGGCCGTTTTTTAACACGGTCATTGCATTGCTTCGTTCGTTTATTATACCATTGCCAATTACAAACAGACGGTCAGAGGGGTTCCATTCTGTTGTACTCGCAGGGGTATAGGTGGTGTTTAACCTGCCCACAACTGTTTCATATCCGGATGGTGCTAAGATATTAGTACCAATCGCTATGGATAGGCTTCCCGAAGCGATTGCACCATATCCCATGGCAGTGGATGATTCTCCGGAAGATTCGGTTTCCCACCCAGTTGCAGTGGAATAATTTCCCGAAGCATTTGTGTTATAACCCAAAGCTGTGGATAGACCTCCAATGGCCTGGGTCCCCCTCCCTATTGCGGTGGATCCGAACCCCCTGGCATCAGTTTTATAACCCACAGCAACTGAATAATTACCTTTTGCGGTATTTGCCAGCCCCAGGGTTACGGAGCCGAATCCCTCTGAGACAGATCTCTGGCCAATAGCAGTTGAGTAGTCACCTTTTGCATGGGTAATGCCTGTTTGAAATCCGGCCGAGTCTATACCAAAGCTGCCAAATGCATAGCTTCTCAGGCCCTGCGCGACAGCTCCCCTCCCGAAAGCATAGCTTTCATCATTTGAAGCCCGGGCAAACTGACCCAGGGCGAATGAATTGTCACTGGTGGCAACCGCCTCCCTGCCAATGGCTGTAGAATAATCTCCCCTGGCGACAGCCCGGTATCCCAGGGCTTGTGACCAGCTACCGGTTGATTTTGATTCAAAGCCTGAAGCCCAGGAATTTGTGCCCACACTGTCGGGACTCTCCACCAGCACCCTCCCGGCCAGGAAAGCCTCCTTCTGCGGATACCACAGAATGCGTGCCTCACTATCTGATTATATCAGGTGTTTCGGTGCCGGAGATGTTGAAATATCCCTGTACTCCATCCTTGCTCCTTGTAAACCCCCCAACGGCAAAACCTGCACGAGGCCCCTTGTTCAGTCCTGTTTCGTCAAGCAGGAATTCTGCACTTGAGGCGGAAAGGCTGAAATAATCGAATTCCTCCTTTTTGCTCCTTGTAAAACCTCCAACTGCAAATCCTGCTCTCGGGCCTTTGGTATCATCGTCCTTTTCTTCGAGCGAATCGTCGATTGTTATCCTTACCCGGCCCGGGTCTACCCTGAGGTATTCAATCTCTTCTTCATCTCCCTTGTACCTGGTAAAACCTCCTACTGCAAACCCAGCCCTGGGTCCCTTGGTAACATCGTCCTCCACATATATCCTCACCCCGGTCTGGTACACCCCAAAGACAACTTGTCCGTCACGGTTCTTAACCTCGAAAATGGGGTCGTCGTCACCGGCATCCTCCTTGCTTGCTATCTTCACACTCTCATCATCGCTATAGAGGATATGGGGCAAACTGCCCAGCGAGCTTACACCGCTCCAGTATGCAATGTTGCCTGCGGTGCCCGATCCGGTGATCCCGGAATCGGGCATGTCCTGCCATATCACACCTCCATCCCCCCTTCCAAGAACCTGTCCGCTCCCGCCCGGAAGATTACCCGAGTCGTAAATATGGCCGCGCAGCCTGATATCCCCATTCACATCAAGCTTTTGTGAAGGGTCGGCGGTCCCAATGCCAATGTTGTTGCCGTCGTTGAACAGGTTATTGCTGCTGACTATCCATTGTGACCCGTCCCAGAACGTGGTGTTGCCTGCGGCAGTGCCGTCGGGAAGCATGCCGGGCTCACCTGCCGGCGCCTGGAACTCCACCCAGTTTTCTGTATCCTTCCATGGCTGAACTGTTGAGACAAATGGCTGCCCGGCCTGCACTATCCACATGGAGTTGATACCGGCATCGTTAGAGGAGATGGCGAATACGAAATCGTTGGGCTCATATGTTTGGCCATTTACCCAGCCTCCCCTGCCCCTGAG
Organism: Bacteroidales bacterium; assembly: GCA_007131165.1. Classification (GTDB taxonomy): domain Bacteria; phylum Bacteroidota; class Bacteroidia; order Bacteroidales; family PUMT01; genus PXAP01. The sequence goes on from SLRB01000092.1 coordinate 4,355, forward strand.
GCCGGTTCCCGCCTCACCCTGGGGGCCCGGGGGCCCTTCAGGACCTTGAGGCCCCTCGGTGCCCGATGCCGCGTATAGGGCATAGGGTACTGACAGCAGCCTGGAGGTACCCATATCGGTAAAGCCGTTACCATCCAGAAGGTCAATCTCTACTTTGAGATAGGCCGGTGTACTACCCCAGTCTATCGTTTCGAAATCTCCTTCTATAACAGTGCCATCACCCATATTCAGGTTTATCACCCCCATGGGACCTGTATTGATGGAGTGGCTTTCCGAATAATAGACCGATGAGGCTTCGGGATCTGATACCAGCAGCAGCCTGATGGTAACCTCCTCCCCGGTAAGGGCATTACCCCGGGCATCCCTTGCCACTGCCTGGTAACTAATTGCCTGCGGTGCCTGGGAAAAAGAATATAGGCTTATGCATGTAAAAAAGATTATCGCACTATAAAAAGTTCTGAGTAATTTTTCCATCATATTAAGGTTGGTTATGAGTGAGTTGTGGGTTAGATGTTTCGGGCTGTTACCGGGATCCTTGTTTTGTCTTTCATTACTATAAAAGCTCCACCGGTAATATCGAACCGGTTTATATAATCGGAGTTTACCAGATGTGCCCTGTCTGGCCTGATAAATCCGCTTCTCAGTAATGAATTTTCATACTTATCAATGTTTAAAGGGATATCGACATGAGGCTGGCCATTAAGGAAGAACCGGCTATGCCCCCTGCCCGTTTCTATCAGAATAATGTCTTTGATATCTAACAGATAGATATTGAATTCGGTTCTCAGAAAGATTTTATTTTTTATGGCTTGAAGGGGGGGCAATAGTGGCACCAATGATTTCAGAAAGTATGGCTGTTCTGAACCAGTGTTGCTACCGGCTATTTTAACTGCTTTTTTCAGTTCTGCGTAATCAAAAGGTTTAAGCAGGTAGTAAATGGCATTGGATCTGAAGGCCCTGATGGCAAATTTATCACTCTCGGAGGTTATGATCACCTTTATCCCCAATTGAGTGGTAAGCGGAATAAGAGAAAAACCGGAGCCGTCATTCAGCAGTGTATCAAGAAATATAAAATCACACCGGTACCTGCCCAGTGAATTAGCGCCCGAATCAATACTGAATGCTTCAGAGACTACCTTCACATCAGGACAATTTTCATCCAGTATCTTTTTCAGTAATTCAACTGAAGCATTGTCGCTGTCAATTATAATTGTTCTCATCCTCTGGCAAATTACGGCAGAAAAGGGATAATAAAAATGCTTATTATTATTCGCCGTGTTCCGGGAGACAGGTGTCGGATATTACTTATTAAACGTATTTGGAGGATGGTGTAAAGATTACTGTCAGATTGTTCCTGAAAATTTCTCAAGATAGGCCAGGAGGGATTCTTTTTTTCTGACTGCCACCGGGATAATCTTTCCATCTTTCATAACCAGGTATCCCCCGTCTGATCTGTCAAACCTGCTCACATAATCGAAATTGACAAGGTGTGAATTATGGGGTCTGATAAAACCTGAATTTTTAAGTATCTCCTCATATTCTTTCAATGTCCTGGATACCATCAGCGGCTTCTTGTTTACCGGGAATATTCGTGTATAGTTACCTTCGGATTCAAGTCTTACGATATCTGAAATATCAACTATAAAGATGCTGTCGCTTGTTTTGAGTACCAGTTTGCTGAGTTCGCCATCCTGTTTGTCAAGATTGGCAATGAGTGCGTTGAGCATTGTTAAATGATCATTTTCAACCATCAGCCTTGCTTTTTTAACCGCATTACATAACTCTGACGGATCGACCGGTTTTAGCAGGTAGTCGGCTGCACTTACCTTAAAGGCTTGTACTGCATATTCATCATGGGCTGTGATAAAAATCACTTTAATTCCAAGCCGGTTGATCTCAGGTATCAGATCAAAGCCGTTACCGTCGGGAAGGCTTATATCAAGGAATACGAGGTCGGGAGCATGTTCCTGCATCGCCTCCGATGCGCTTCTAATACTGCCGGCTTCAGCAATAATCTCAATATCACGGCAAAGGGTGTTCAGCATTCTTTTAAGAGATTCTCTTGCCTGTGCTTCGTCATCTATTATTATCGTCTTCATTCCGGAAAAAATTAAACAGATTTATATGTTACCGGCAGGTAAAGAATAATTTTCGTTCCTTCTGATCTGCCTGAAGGTCCGGTCTTGTCTTCAATATGCAAGCCCGCCTGCCGGTATCCCATCTTTTGCAGGGCTGCAATTCTGTTACAGGTTATTTCGGTTGCGAGTGACTGGTATGATCTGTTCCTGTTCGCATCTGAGCTGCTTCTTCCGATGCCGTTATCTTCGACTATCACTTCAATCACATTGCCGCCATTGAGTATAAAGCATACATTGATATAATTGCCTTTATCATCTGCCGGGAAACCATGCTCAACCGCGTTTTCAATGAATGGTTGTGCCATCATTGGAGGGACCATTATATCTTCAGTGTTCAGGTCCGGTGGTACTGTCAGTTTCCATATGAACCTGTCAGGGAACCTCAGGTTTGACAGCTCGAGATAGTTTTTGACTGTTTCCATCTCGTTATCGAGGCTTATGAATTTTTCGCGCGAATTCATTAGAATCAGCCTCATAAGCCTTGTAAATTTTGCAAGGTACCCTGCTGCGGTTATACTATCTGCGCCAAGGATATAGTTTTGAACGGCAGTAAGGGAGTTAAACAAAAAATGAGGGTTCATCTGCGACCGCAATAACTGGTGCTCCACTTCCAGGTTTACAAGCTGTTTCCTGCGTTGCCTGTTACGAATAAGACCCAGCACAAATAGTCCCGAAACAAGCAGCAGTGAACCTGAGAGCAGGGATATCCTGGCGATGGTTCTTATCCGGTCTTCATTCATTGTATTCAGAAGTTCCAGGTTTTTTATCTGTTGTTCCTTTTGTTCTGACTCATAAATAGCTTCCAGCTCAAGAATACTGCGGGTTTTTGAGGCGGTTAGCAGGCTATCGTTAATAATGGTATATTCCTGCATATATTCGTATGCCTCACCCATCCGGCCCATCTTGCTCATGTAATTTGCCATCTGCCTGTAACCATCCCTGAGATTTCCGAAATCACCAGAACTTGATGAGATATTAATACTCTTCCGGGTCCAGCGGACAGCCTCTGGCAGGTTGCCGAGTTTTTCAAAAGCTCGTGCCTTGTTAATCATGCCATTACTCAGAACAAAAAGGTCAATATAGTTGCCGGAGTAATCTGTCATTTTCTTGTAATACTCAAGAGCTTTCTGATAGTTGGATCTTTGTATTTCAATAATCCCCAGATAGTTAAGGCAGTCGAGATAACTTTGTGCTTCACCTGCGTAAACTGCAGTTTCCAGGGCCGTAAGAAATGTGATTTCAGCCATATCAGGCCTTCCCTCCAGGAAGTGAATTATTCCGGCATTGTTAAGGCCCTTGGCCAATGCAATTTCCAGCCCCGGTCGTTCTGAAAGCACTATTACCCTGTCAACATATCTTTGTGCAATTCCGGTATTATCGAGAAGAATGTGTATGCCGCTCAGGTTAACATAACATCTGAGCATATTCAGGGTATCCTTCGAGTCTTCAAAAAAAGTCAGGGCCATTATCAGATAGTTCTTTGCCAGATAGAGGTTTCCGCTATGAATATTCAGGGCACCGAGCTGTATCAGTATCTGATAGTATTTTTCAGGATTTTTCAGTTTTGAATATAGCCCTGCAGCTTTTTCTCCATATTCAAGTCCCGCATGGTAATTTCCCTTAAAATAGTTTGCACGGGCTTGAAGGGTGTAGATTTTTGAGAGCATCTCCCGGTTATTCGTGGTTAGTGCTTCTGCTTCGAGGCCGGGAAAGACCTTTAAGGCGGAATCAGGATAATGTTCAACCAGGAATTCAATGATTTCCAATGCAGGATCATCTTTTATCGTTTGGATACTGTCCGGAGCATGCCTGGCATCATCCGCAGTGCCGTATAAGAAAACCGGGAGAAATGTCAGAATTGTTATTCGCAGCAGAATTTTCAATTCCATGAAAAATGTATTTATTGGTTTAATCGATCATTGCAGGGTAACAGTTTATATTTATCCTTCAATGCGTGAACAAATTACGAAAAAATAGTATTGCGGGGTGTAAATCTGGGGCCATTTTCGGGTAATTTTCAAGGCAGGTTTATATATGCCTGTCAGTCAGGTGTTTTTGCAGCCGGGGGAGGGGTCCCCGAAAAGAGTTTACAGGTATAGGTTTTTTAATTGATAAATTTATTTCATAGATTTAGCGTGATTATTTAATGTTACCAGAATTATTAGATAACCTGATGCCTCACCAAAACTCCAACACATGAGAATTGCTTTTGCGTTGATCTTCCTTCTGATACCGGCCTTTCTCCTCTCACAGGAGGTAGCTCGTTTTACCGTTACCCCTGCCGAAGGAGCAGGGATCTCTGCAGTAGCCGTTCCGGTTGATGCTTTTAATGTCAATACTGATAATCACCGGATTGCCTTATTCCGTAAAGGCCCTTCGGGCATGGTTGAAGTCCCGTGCCAGATTGAGAGGGGCTCCGGCACCCTGTTATGGTTCATGTTTGATAACCGCCAGGGGACAGGCGAATATATTATCAGACGTGAGCCAGAGAAGGATGTTTTTAAAGGCAGCCTTTCGGCGGAAAAGACCCATCAGGCAACAAGCATCATACGAAACGGAAATCCTGTACTGACCTACAATCATGCCGAGGTCCTTCCCCCGGAAGGGGTTGACAGGATATTCAGGCGCTCCGCCTTCATACATCCTCTCTGGTCGCCGGGGGGAGAGATCCTGACACGGATCCAGCCGGCCGACCATTACCACCACTACGGGATATGGAACCCGTGGACGAGGACAGTCAT